>JAWWCR010000017.1:0-44132 GCA_033720355.1 Gemmatimonadota bacterium | reverse complement strand
GAACGGGCAGCGGCGATGGACGAAGGCGTGGCGAGCGAGCGCGAAGCACCCGCTCGGAGTCGGCCGGCCGCAGCAGCAGGCGGTAAGGTACCGACGACGGGCATCGACCTCGAGTCGATCGGCCACTGGCTGTCCAGCTACGTCGAGGCAGCCCGGCTGCGACGACCGCCGGAGCTCCCTGAACGACTCGAGATCGGAACTGTCACGGGACTGCGGGTTCAGGACAACTCCGGGACGGTCGTCCTGTCGAAGGATGGGGCGACCACCGTCGTCGTCTTCGAAGTCGAGCCACGGGCGGGCACGCGGCTTCCCAGCATTCTGGTCGGCTCCACTCCTCCGACGCCCGGGCGGGGAGACCCCAGGTAACTACGGCGGCCGTGCGGGCGCGTGAGGCCACGACGCACCGACTCGCCTGACCAGGGATGTCTGCTAGAAAAGGTGGTTGGCCCCCACCGGCGCCGCCTCGCTCGCATTCTTCGGAGACGCCTTTCCCCGGCTATCGCTTAGGTCCTTGCCCCTCAGCTTCGGTCCAAGTCGGACAAGTCTCAGACGCCTGCAGTCTGTGACTACGCCGGGTGGTCGGCACGGATAAGTATCAGGGGCTGTACGTGGGGTTGTTGAGATCCGAGACGTCCCCGACTCGGCGGGAGCACACAACGGAGTCGGTCCGGCAACATCCCGCGGAACTGCGGAGATCTACCGGAAGTCAGGGGGCCCTCGGGCTCACTTGCAAAGCAGGCGCTCTCCCAGCTGAGCTACGGCCCCGTGGTGCGCCAAAGATAAGGCACTGCGAGGGCTTTCGGGCAAGTAGAGCTCGCGACGTGAACTCGTAGTCGCGAAGCACCCATCATCCTGCGACTTCCGCCCTTCGACGGCCTCGTGACGTTGGCCCCCATCCACCCTCCGCCTCCTTGCCCCTCCGGCGATGTCGGGCTCCGCTTCGTGTGCTCGGCACGGCTCCAAGGGAACCCACCGCAGCAGATGGCGATTCGCGGGTGTGTCGGGGAGACCCACTCCCTGTACGAAATCACGCGCCCGCTCGCATGGAACAGAAATGATGAAGCAGGAAACGACCCTCGCCGACCTCTTCGATGGCTGGATCTCCCGACCCCGGGCCCGGATCTCGATCGGCGTGGTCCTGGTGGTCGCGCTGGCCGCCGGGTCGGTCGGTTCATGTCGCCCTGGCCAACTTGCCGCACAGGTGGTGAACCAGGCTCCCGACCGCGGTGCCGAATCGAAGACGACCGTGCTGGGAGAGGGGTACGAACACGGAAGGCTTGGTCGGTTCTTCTTCGGTACCGGGTATCGAGATCTGTGGGCGACCGAGATCGAGGTGCCCGTTCTCGACCTCGACGGCACGGCGGGTGGACTGACTCCCGTGGCGAAGGGGGGGTACGGTCAGACGCTCACGCTCGAGTTCGTCGGGAGCGACGGACTCACCTACGCAGTGCGATCCATCGACAAGGACCTGACGCGGCGGCTCGACTCGCTGTTCGTCGGAACGGTCGTCGCTACGATCGTTCAGAATCAGGTCGGCCAGTTTCTGCCGACCGCGGGGCTGGTCGTCGATCCGCTGCTCGATGCGGTGGGGATCCTCCACCCGACGCACCGGCTCGTCAGGATCCCCGATCATCCCGGGCTGGGGCGGTATCGAGCCGAGTTCGCCGGGTTCGTGGGCATGTTCGTCGATCGTCCGCAGGGGGGTCCGGGCGGAAGCCCCGGTTTCGCGGGATCTACGAGAATCGTCGGGACGGACGAACTGCTCGAGCGGCTCGCGGAGGGCGCGTGCGCCCGAGCCGACGCACAGGAATACCTGAAGGCGAGACTCGTCGACATGCTGGTCGGCGATCGAGACAGACACGAGGGGCAGTGGCGATGGGCGCGCTTTCCGACCGCGCCCGGATGCGAAGTCTGGAGGCCTGTCCCGGAGGACCGGGACGAGGCGTTCGTCATGAACGATGGGTTCATGATGTCGCTGGTGCGACTGGTTCGTCCGCAGCAGGTGCGGTTCGGACCCGAGTACCCCAGCGTGCTCGGTCTGACCTACAACGGCTGGGAGCTGGATCGACGGATCCTGGCCGAGCTCGACGAGCCCGACTGGCGAGCCACGGCCGAGCGAATCCGCCGTGAGCTCCCGGACGAGGTGATCGATGCCGCCGTCCGCCGGCTGCCACCCCCGCATTTCTCACTGCGGGGCGAGTTCCTCGCGATGTCGCTGAAGGCTCGCCGGGATGCGCTGGTCGAGGAAGCGCTGGCCTTCTACGAGCTGATCTCGACGACACCACAGATCGAGGCGACGGACCGCAGCGAGGTCGCCATCCTGGAGCACCGGCCGGGTGGCGATCTCGACGTCTCGATTCGATACGCGAGCGACGCCGGTGAGGGATCGCTGACCTTCCGACGGAGGTTTCGCGCGGGGGTGACCGACGAAGTCCGGGTCTTTCTGAAGGGGGGGGATGACGTGGCGGAGATTCGCGGAGCTCGCGGTCCGATAACCGTGCGCGTGATCGGCGGGGCCGGCGACGATCGATTGGTCAACGCCTCCCACGCGCCGCGGCGCACGACGCACTTCTACGATGCCGAGGGGGACAACTCGTTCGAAGGCGAGGCGACCGTCGACGGGCGTCCGTACGTCCGGCCGCAGGCGTCCAATCTCGTTCATCGATACGCGTTGGATTGGGGAGGGCTCAATCGCTACCTCCCGCAGTTCGCCTACGATCCCGATCTCGGCGTGTCCGCCGGCCTGGCCGTCGGTGTGCAGCGGTTTGGGTTTCGGAAGGCTCCGTGGGAGTCCGACAATGTGTTCCGGGCCGCGGTCGCGTCGAACGGACCGAACGCGTACCTCGGGTGGGCGGGGCACTTCCGCGACGTCGTGTGGGGCGCCGATCTGACGTTCGATGCGGAGTACTCCGGGCTCGACGTCCTGCGCTTCTATGGGTTCGGCAACGATACCCCGGTCGAGTCGCCGAGCGACTTCTATCGGGTGGACCAGCGATCGGTTCGCTTCTCGCCCGGCCTCGAGTGGTCGTGGGGACACCTCGATCGGGGGGACACCGAGATCGATCTCAGGCAGCTCCGGCCGGTCCTGGCCGTCCGCACAGGGCCGACTCTCGAGCTTTCCGACACGCCGCTCGATTCCAACTCGGACCGGTTCATCGGGAGTCTCGACCCTCCGCCACCGGGCGTCGGCACCTTCGGCCAGATCGGGGGGCGGCTGGACGTGGAGCTGGACACGAGAGACCGACCGGGCTACGCGAGCGAGGGCTCTCGAGTGAACCTCGGAGGCTCCGCGTTCCCGGCCATCTGGGACGCGGACCGCGCCTTCGGCGAAGTGCATGGGACTGCTTCGACGTATCTCACGCCCGGCGGTCACCGTAGTGCTCCGACGCTGGCCCTCCGTGCCGGCGGCAGGCGCGTCTTCGGCGGATTCCCCTATCACGAGGCGGCCTATGTCGGCGGCTCTCGAGACCTGCGCGGATTCCGGAGCGGACGGTTCGCGGGAGACGCCTCGATATTCGGCAACGCGGAGCTGCGCGTCCCGGTCTCACGGTTCTTTCTGCTCTTCCCCACCGAAGTCGGAGTCCACGGTGCGGCCGACGTGGGACGCGTGTTCCTCGACGACGCCTCGGGCGAGTCGAACGTGTGGCACACCGGGTTCGGCGGCGGAATCTGGTTGTCGTGGCTGAACCGCACGCAGGCGTTGGGAATCACCGTGATGCACGGCGCTGACCTCACGGGGCTCTACGTACAGGCCGGGCTCCACTTCTAGCCTCAGCGTTGGAACCATCTGACGCACCCCGGCATTCGCGGCGGTACACGGACTCACCCCGGCGCCGTCACCCGCCGGGAGCCACGACGCAACGTTCAACCCGCGGAGGCCCACGATGCGCGCCCTTGCTGTCCCTTACACCCGATCGCCGGGCGAGCGAGACACGCTCGTAACCCTGCCGTTGAGGCTCTCGATCCTGGTCGGGTTGCTCTCGATGGTCGCCTGTGGATCAGTGCCCGGAGAGCAAAGCCAGGTCGTCTACGAACCGCAGTTCACCGAGAGCGGCGAACTCCTTCTCCCGCCCGACGAGCTCTGGCGGCAGTGGCCGCAGGTCGGCACACCGCTCACGCCCAACGCACTGAACGGCGGCGAAGCGCCGTTCCCGGAGTTCCACTCCGTCTATATCGACCCCATCAGCTGGGATCACTGGCGGCGGACCGGGGAGTTTCGCCAGGGAACCGTGCTCGTCAAGGAGCTGGTCTCGGTCTACGACGTAGACGGGCTGGACGACGGATCGACCGTGCAGGTCAGCGGTCGAGGGTACTTCATGGGCGAGTTCATCGGGTTCGAGATGGCGTACAAGAACGCCGCCCGCTATCCGGATGAACCGGGAAACTGGGCGTACTTCACGTTCGGACACCACCCGCAGCCGTACGCGGCCTCGGCGTCCCCGGCGCCGACCGCGTCTTGCAACACCTGCCATCAGACGTCGGCCGCACAGGACTACGTGTTCACACAGTTCTATCCGGTGCTGCGGGCGAGTCGACCGAGCCAATGAGCTCGTCCGCTGGACCGCGGCGAGGTCGAGCTCGCCGCGAGCCGAAGAAATCAACTACTCCACGAGGAGGAAGCATGTATAGATCGACAATCGTAGCGCTCAGCCTGACCGTGCTACTGGGGCATGGTCAGGTATCGGCGCAGGGGATGATCTCGAGCCGCGACGCGGCCCGCGATCCCGATACGGCGCCACGGGCCGTGATCGATCGATTCAGCGAAGCGGCGGGAACGCTCATGGTACGGAGCGCGTCCAACGGGCTTCCCGAATCCGGACAGCCGATCGACTTCGATCACGGCCCTTTCATCACGAGGGGTCTTGGCCCTCAGGGTCAGGAGGTCGCGTACTACAACTTCGACGTCCAGCCGTCCACGCCGGCACCCATCTACGTCCTGTTCCGTGAGGGCGAGCAGCAACCTGTCCCCGGACAGCTGAACATCGTCGATGTCATCCCGGGCGATCCGGGATACAACGACTTCTGGCAGGTCGTCAAGGTGACCGTGCCGGAGGACTACGTCGCGAACTCGATGACCGATGTCGGCGAGTTGCGCGCGGCCGGCTATACGATGCGGAAAACGACCGATCTCGTGAACTGTCCCATCGTTCCCGCGGGCTCGACCGCCGGTCGCCGGCTCGGGGGCGGGAGCACCGGTCTCATGCGGGGGTGGTACCGGGGCCAGGTCGTCTACTACTTCACGTTCGAGGAGCGCTCTCTCCGAACCACCCCGTCGGGGATGGTGCCCGTTTCCCCGATCTTCGTCACGTTCAACGTCAATCCCGACCGTGCGGGCGGAGGCCCCCCGTCCGGGTTCCGGACGGAGGACGGCAGCTCGCAGACGCACAACGTGCTCGCGACGCTACCCACCGATGCCGGATACTCGCCGCTCTGGCAGGTCAGCGTCTATGACAACGCGGGGTTCCCCCGTGTTCGAGACCTGGGGAGCCTGGGTGAAGCGGCGATCCTTGCCCCCGGGGTCGCCCTGGTCAACTGTCCCGTGGTGTACGTGAAGACCTGAGCCTGCTCCTCGCGAGCAGCCCGCCGGGTGCGCGCCGGGGCTCCTTCGATGGGACGCCCCGGCGCTTCTCGGGAGCAGGGACGGGATGACGGCCTCGAGCTTCCCGGCGACCCCTCCGCCTCTCATCTTGATGGATGCACATCGAGCACCGGCAGACTGGCGAGACGATTCTCGAGATCGACGGGGACTCGTTGGCGGGCGGCTCGTTCGCGCTCAAGGAGCTCCATCACGCCTCGCTGCGTGAAGCCGACCTGAGGAAGGCCGATTTCCGCGGCGCGGACCTGTGCGGCGCCGACCTCTCATCCGCAGATCTCAGAGGCGCGGACCTGACCGGAGCGGACTTGAGCTGGGCGGACTTCAGCGGCGCGCTTCTGGACGGCGCCAGGCTCCTCGACACGAAGCTCTTCGGAACCCGCTGGGACGCTACGGTCGCCCGGGGTGTGGACTTTACACGAGCGATGCTTCGACGCGTCTGGGGGACGCGGCCCGACTTCGGGAACTCACGGTTCTGCCAGGCCGATATGAGCGACGCGAAGCTGCCCGATGGCGACTTCACGGGGGCCGACCTGACGGAAGCGAGCATCCACCGATCCGAGCTCGCCGGCGCGAGTCTGCGGTTCGCCTCGCTCGTGGCGACCTGCTTGAATCGTTCCGACCTGACCCGCGCCGTGTTCTGCGACGCCGACCTGTCGGGCGCATCGTTTCATGGTGTTCGGCTCGAGGGTGCGGACTTCACGGATGCCGGGCTGGCGAGGACGCTGTTCGGAGACTGCGAAGGGATTCAGCGAGCCGTCGGGATCGACGCTCCCGGCGAGGTGGCGTTTATTCTCCCGCCTCCCGCCTGAGAACCTCACGCACCTTCTCGAGCGCGGAGTTCGGCACTTCGATGTGCCGGAGCTTCTCCTTCAGACCGCTCAGCAGGCTGCTCTCGAACTTCGACTCGGCCGCGCACTCGGCGCAGGTCTCGAGGTGCTCCTCGACCTTGCCGGTCTCCTCCGGCGTCAACTCGCGGTCGAGGTAGTCGTCGAGCAGGTGCAGGACCTGCTCACAGCTATATCGGTCAAGTGGCGTCATCATTCGGTGACCTTCTCGCGTGCTACGAGTCCGTGTTCCTGAGCCAGGTCCCACAGCTGCTGCTGGAGCATTCGGCGACCTCTGTGCAACCGCGAACGCACGGTACCCAACGGGATCTCCAATACGGTGGCGATCTCCTCGTAGGAGAAGTCCTGCACGAAGTACAGGGTCGCCACCACCCGGTACTTCTCCGGCAGCGTTCCGAGGGCGTCGGCGATGCGATCCGCTCCAAGGCGATCGAGCAGTGCGGTCGCCGGGTCGGCCTCACGGTCGATCGTGCCCATCTCACCAATTCGGCTGAAGAGGTGAAGAACCGGCGCGTCCTCCAGGTGAACCTCCTCGATCCGCCGCTTCCTCCGTCGCACTTCGCTGTAGTAGCAGTTGGCGAGGATCCTGAATAGCCATGCCCTGAAATCGGTTCCGGGCTGAAACTGGTGGAAGAAGCGACACGCTCGTGCGGCGGCCTCCTGGAGCAGGTCCTCCGCGTCCGTCTCGTCCCGCGTGAGTCGGAACGCGAACCTGTACGCGGGGCCCAACGCCGACATGAGCAACGGTTCGATCCTGTCCTGGGCGTCCGTCTCCTCACCGGCCTTCGCCGCTACCCGCGTCGCGCCGTTGAACTGTGGTTCCGTCATCTCCGCTCCAGGAAGTACGGGGCGTCTCCTCCACGTTGAGCGAATGCCGCGCCCCGCCACTTGGTTCCGTCACGGTACGCGGCGGTCCGGTTGGAACCAAACGGCCCGGCCCGGAATTGGGGGGGTCGGCGCCCGAAATCCTCGGGTCCAAGGTAGAAAACTCAACACGCAGCGATAGGAGACCACCCATGAAGCAGCCATCGATCATTGGCCAGGAGGCCCTGGCCCATCGCCTGGAGGCCGGCCCCATCAACGAGTTCTGGAACGTGCTCACGGACGACTACTTCTCCGGCGAGCTCATCCCGAAGTCTCGTCACGTTCCGCTCGACATGGTGGGGCGGGAAGCGGCCGCTCTGCCGATGGACACCGAGATCGTCGTCTACTGCAGCGGGCCGGACTGTCCGCAGAGCAAGGCGGCGGGGGAGAAGCTCGTCTCCTTCGGGTTCTCGAACGTGTCCGTGTTCGAAGGAGGTCTCGAGACATGGAAGGCGTCGGGCCGCGAAGTCGAGACGCACGATCGCGTGGTGGCCTGAACACGAACCAGGAAGGCTCGAAAGGACTGGATGATGAACCACATACTTCTGGGGACGCTCGCGGCCGCGATGGCCGTCAGCACGGCTGCGGCCGTTCGGCCCGAAGCCGGCCCCGAGGATCTGAACGACCTCGAGATGGCGCACGTCGCCGTCACGGCGAACAACACGGACATCGCGTACGCACACCTGGCGCTGGCGCTGTCCCACGACCCCGACGTTCGGGCGTTCGCCGAGACGATGATCCGCGATCACGGCGCGGTGAACGAGCAGGTGTTCGCGCTCGCCAAACGACTCGGCGTCGAGGCGCAAGACAACGACGTGAGTCGTGAGCTGCGCGAGAACATGCGACGAAACGTCGATGAGCTGAGCCGCCTCCGCGGTGAGGCCTTCGACCGCCGCTACGCGACCAACGAGGCCGCATATCACCAGGCGGTCAACGGACTGGTCGAGAACACCTTCATCCCGAACATCGAGAACGCCGAGGTCAAGGCGGCATTCGAAGGCGCCCTGAGGATCTTCCTCGTGCACCAGACCCATGCCGAGGAGCTCGCCTCGCGGTACGAGACGACGCAAGGCGAATGGAGGTGATCCGGGGTATCTACGCCGCTCTGGCGTCCGGTGACGTCCCGGCTGTGCTGGAGGCTCTGTCTCCGGACGTCGAGTGGAACGAGGCGGAGAGCTTCCCGTACGCCGATGGCAATCCCTACATCGGCCGTGATGCCGTGCTGGAGGGCGTCTTCGCGCGCCTGGGCAGCGATTGGGACCGCTTCAACCTGGTCGTCGAGCAGATGATCGATGCGGACGACAGCGTCGTGGCGCTGGGCCGATACAAGGGCCGGCACTCGCGCACGGGCGGGGAGCTGGACGCCGAGTTCGCGCACGTCTGGTGGCTGGAGGACGGTAAGGTCATCCGCTTCCAGCAGTACACGGACACGCAGCAAGCCAACGCGGTAGTCGGCCGACAGGCCGGCGTTCCCGGGAATACGATCGGGTGAACCGCTTCGAGTTCGACCAGTTGCCCGCCGGGCTAGCGGCGCCGCGGGGCGTGCGGCGGGCGACTGGTACTCGATCGCGGGACGTGAAGCGCGCCCGCAAGCGTCGTCGTCGCCTGACGACGTGGCTACCGGCGTCGATCGTCGCGTGTCTGATCGCTTCGCTGGCCGGGCGCGACTTCCTTGCCGGCGGGGTCGCGACTGAGGGAAAACGTCACGTCGTCGAGATCCGGGACTTCGAGTTCTGGCCGGCGACTCTGCACGTTGCGACCGGCGACACGATCGTGTGGGTGAACCGAGACGTCGTACCGCACACCGCGACCGCCACCACCGGTACGTGGGATTCCGGCGAGCTGGCCCGCGATCGTACCTGGACCTGGGTCGCTGCCGGCCCGAGCGACGTGGCCTACGTCTGCGCGTACCACCCCTCGATGAAGGCGACGCTCCTGGTCAGCGGTCTCCCTCGACCTCGCCGCGGATCCCGCGTTCCGCGAGGACTTCCTGAACCTCGCGTACGCGAGCCAGTATCGCAGACTGGAAGTAACTCAGATCCGCAGCCATATCGTAGAGACCGTCGATGACCGTGTAGGCTTCCGGGCTTCCTGTCTCGGACGCCCCCGGCTGTGACGTCTCCGCGTGATCGGCACGGATACGTGTCTGGGGCTGTTGAGATGCGAGAACGTCCCCGATTCGGAAGGAAGGGACTACGGAGTCGGTCCGGCAACATCCCGCGGAAAAGGCGCTCTCCCAGCTGAGCTACGGCCCCGAGTCGTACAGGCTCACGATGCAGCCTGGATCGCGTTTCCACCACCCGCGAGAGGTGGTCCCCCCGCGTGTGGGTCCGAGTACGCGGTGGACTCCTCGAAAGGACAGGGAGAAGGCCGATCACGCGCTCGCGCGAGCGCCTCCGCCGCCGGACCGGCGGTCGGCAGACGCCTACTCGAGCTCGTCACCCGGGACCCCCTCCCGGTCTTCCTCCTGCCGCTCGTTCTCTTCCATCCACTCCCGGGGGGTCACCGTGCCCGCGCGTTCCATCAGCTCCCCATCCCAGGACACCACCACTCCACCCGTCAGCTCGCCGACCGCGGCGTATACGGCATCTTCGGCGCGGAGGAGCTTTCGGGTGCCGACCTCGCCCGCTCGCCGCAGGAGGGAGGAGTCGAGTGAGTGCACCGCGATCAGAGGAGACCTGAGCAACTGACCGGCCAGGTCCTTGCCCCGCTGCCCGTCGCCCAGCCGTCGCGCGAGGGCGCAAGCGACCTCCAGCTCGCCGAAATCGGGCAGGGCGACGGGGGTGGAACGCCGGGCAAGGATCGACAGAAAGGTTCGGCTCGGCTCCGACAGGGTATCCGTCGCGTCCGCCGCCGATACCCACACGCTGGCATCGACGATCAACACGGTCAGCGGCGCTTCAGACGGTTCCGGCTCGCGGTGAGCTCCTCACGCGCTGATGGGCCGGGAGGGGCACCGCCGATCGCCTCGTCGGCCGCGGACAGCCAACCGCGCAGCCACTCCGTCGGGTTCTGGGTGGCGCCATGCCCCTCTTCTTCGCCCAACCAGCGTCGATACACTCCGTCGTCACGTCCCGGATCGTCCGGCCACGAAGGGCCGGCCGGGCTTTCACCCTCCGGTAGAGGTCATCGGGAATCTGGATGGTCGCCTTCATGGTAGCATGCTAGCTGGTTACCTGTATTCCCGTAAACCCGCCGAGCGGCTGCGCGGGGTTCCCCTCCAGGCGTCCGTCATCCGTCCTCCTCAGCCTCGCCGCGGATCCCGCGCCGCGCGAGGACGTCCTGAACCTCGCGCACTTGAGCCAGGATCCCCGACTGGAAAGCCCTCAGGTCCGCGGCCATGTCGTAGAGACCGTCGATGACCACGTAGGCCTCCCGGCTCCGCAGGAAGGAATCGACGTCCAGCGAGTACGCGACTCGTTGGTCGGGCTCGAACGGGAGGGGCGAATAGTAGCTGTCGGCCCACGGGTCACCCATGTAGGTCCTGATTCGAGAGGACATCGGCGCGAACGGCCGCAGCTGGTTGGAGTAGTCGATGAACGCGTTGAACGTCGCCTCGTCGAACGCCCGGTATCGATCCGCGTGGGTGAGCAGGCCGAAGATGGCCGTCCGGACGGAGTCGTCCGAGACGACGGACAGATCGCTGGTGAGCGAGCGGGCCACGCCGAGTGCCAGACCGGGTCGCTGGTACCACACGACCCACGCGACCCAATGGGTGACGGAATCGCGGTCGGCACCGTTGGGGTCGTTGAACGCGATGAGCAGGTTGGACGCCCTGCGCATGGTGACCTGCATGGCGGCTTCGGATTGCTCGAGCCGGTTCGCGGTCACCTCCAGATCGGACGCGAGCTGGTTGAGGTACACGCGTTCCTGCGCGGCATCCTGGCGGTCCTCCCACCATGCATCGAGCGCGAGGGCGATGAGCACGCCCGCCACGACGACGACGATCTCGGCCGCCAGCCAGCGCACCTTCGGGCGCCAGTCGACGGTCGGCGAGCGCCACCGCCGGGAAGGCCGCGGCGGAGTAGCCGGCGAACTCATGATTCCTCTTGGCACCGACTCCCGCGGTTCGAGCGCTTCGAGGTCATCGCTCACCGCAGTCCCGGTAGTCGCAGACCGGCGTGAGCTGGGCACCCGTGAGACCCCGGGGCGCCTCCTCCGAGACCACGGGCATCGTCAGCGTGCCGATCCCGTCGATCGTGGCCGTGATGACCTCGCCGGCCTGGAGGAACCGTTGCTCTCCACGGACGGCCGTGCCCATCCCGGTCCCGCCCGATGTGCCGTTGTTGATCACGTCGCCCGGGTAGAGCGTGATGATCGAAGACCCGTACTCGATCAGCTCCCACAGCGTGTGGATCATGTCGCCAGCCGTGGCCTCCTGCATCTGCTCTTCGCCCACGGCGAGCGTCTGGCGGAGGATCTCCATCGGGTTGCCGTAGAACTCCTTCGGCACGATCCACGGGCCCATGGGCGCGAACGTGTCGTGCCCCTTCCCGACGAACCAGTCCGAGGTCATCGGGTTGCCACCGGGCGGCCGTCCGCCGCGATCGGAGATGTCCATGGTGACGGTGTATCCGAAGACGTGCGCCTCGGCATCGTTGGCCGAGATGTACTTCCCCGCCCGACCGATGACGGCGCCGAGCTCCACCTCCCAGTCGATCCGGGTCCGACCGTAGGGGAGGATGATGGGTGAGCCGTTCCCGACCACCGCGCCGCGACTCGGCTTGAGGAACAGGTACGGCACCCCCCGGTTCTCGCGCCGTTGTCGACGAGCCTCGGCCCGCTCTTCCTCGGTGCCGGTCTCGTCCACATGGCTGTAGAAGTTCACGGCCGCGTTCAGGATCTTCCCCGGGTACATGATCGGCGGGAGGGTCCGGACGTCGGTCACGTCGTGCACGTACTCCGGCCGCTCCCCATCGATCATGTCGTTCTCGACGAGGTGCGTGACGAGCTCGTAGAGCCGGGCCTTCATGCCGTATTCGTACCGGGAGATGAGCTCGAGCATGTCTGCCGGCAGGGGGATCTCTGGATACGCGGCGTTCCGTTCGAGCGCCTCGTTCGCCCGTCTCAGCTCGACGATGTACTGGTCGCGGAGCACGATCCCGACCCGCGGCGCACCGTCGATCTCGAACGTGCCGACCTTGAACGGCTCGGCCACCTGCATCTGAGCGGACGTCGGAGCGGCGATCGCGACGGAGAGCAGGAGCGGGAGTCCGATTCGAAAGCGCAATGTCGCCTCGCGGTCCGGGGAATATGGAGATGGTGCGGAGTCCGTCATCGCGGTACCTGGTGCGCCTCGGAGCCGTCGCAGCAACGTCTTCATGAGCCCCCCGGGCTGGGGTGGATACCGAGATCGCAGGCTAGTGAGCGCCAGGTGAGGCGGCAATGGCGGGTCGCGTCAGATTGGCCGGAATCCAGCCCACATGGGCCATCTCTTCGTTGACCTACAGATCCGGGCTCAGATGCTCCAGGAAGTACCGACGCATGGCCTCGCGCGCGTACGACGCCGAAGAACCGTAGAACGTGTGCCCCTGGTCCGGGAGGAGTAGCAGGTCGTACGGCTTCTCCGCCTCGATCAAGGCCGCGACCAGCCGAAAGGTGTGGTCGATGGCGACCACCCGATCGACGACCCCCTGCATGATGAGGAGCTTCCCTTTCAGAGCGTCGACTTCGTCGAGGACGCTGTGCTCGTAGGCCTCCGGATTCTCGTCGGGTAACCCGAGCTGGGGCTCGATGCCGCCGGCCCGCGTGTTGCGCGGGCCAGCCGGCGCGGCGATCGCGACGCCCACGTCGTAGAGCTCCGGAGCCCGGAACAACGCCTGGAGAGTCTGGCCCCCGCCAGCCGATATTCCGAACACGCCGACCCGGTCGAGATCCATGTAGGGACGCTCGCGGCCCAGTTGCTCCAGCGCCGCAACGTGGTCGGGGATTCGGTCGAAACCTCCGTACCCCGCGGCACGGAAGTCCCGTCCACGCTCCTCCGACCCGCGGCCGTCCATGACCCACACCACGTAGCCGAGCTGCGCGAGCGCAATCGGATCGATGTGATCCCGTGGGAACACGTCCCGTGAACCGCCCGGGGCGGGGCTGAACGTGCGCTGCACGACGGTCGTGTTCCAGGCGTCGTAGATGTACTCGATGACCGGATAACGCCGGCTCGCGTCGAAGTCGTAGGGTTTGTACAGCACCCCGTGCAGGTCGGTGACGCCGTCCGTCGCCATGACGGTGACCTCCTCCGGGACGACCCAGCCCAGCGACTCGAGCGCGGTCATGTCGGCGCGGGACAGGGTTCGGATCAGCCGACCATCGGCCCGCCTCAGGTCGGTGGCGGGGGGACGGTCCACGGATGAATGGGTGTCGACGAAGAATCGCGTGGATGGCGACATGCGGATCGAGTGCTGCCCGGGCTCCTCGGTCAGACGGGTGAAGCCGGCCCCATCCAGACCCACGCGATACAGATGGGTGTCGTATGGGCGCTGCCGATCGCCGTGTGCCGTGAAGTACACCCACCCGCCCTCTTCATCGACGGCCAGAACATCCACGACGGGGAACCGACCCTCGGTCAGGCGCCGAACGAGGTTGCCGCGGATATCGTAGAGATACAGGTGATTCCAGCCGTCCCGCTCCGACGACCACAGGAACGTTTCGCCGCCGGCCAGCAGTCGCATGGTCGGTGGGCGGGACCACAGGGCCCTGAACGCCGCATCCGCCGTCTCGGTAAGGATGATCCGCGCCTCGCCCGTGACGGCGTCGGCCGCGACCAGATCGAGACGCCGGTGCGCGCGATCGAGCGCCACGAAGAGCCACGTGGACCCATCACCCGACCAGCCGGCGGCCGACAGATGGCCCTCCGGGTCCAGACCGGCGTCGATCCGCACGGGTCGGCGGGTGGCGATGTCCACGAGGTAGAAGTCGCGACGCTCGAGGGGATCGCCGGGTCGTGCATAGGGAAGCCACTCGACGTCGTCTTCGGTGCCCCCCGGCTGTACGATCGCAACCCGTGGCACGCGACGCGTATCCACCTTCTTCACCGCCAGCTTCGAACCGTCCGGAGACCACCAGGCCCACGGACGCTCACCGGGCACCGCAGACCACTCGAAGGCCTCGCCCCACTCGTGGCCCTCCTCGCCGTCCGTCGTGAGTCGTACCAGAGCGGAGTCCGACGGAGCGCGCAGCCACAGGTCGTGATCCTTGCGGTGCGCGAACCAGCGACCGTCGGGCGACAGGATCTCCAGCATCTGGTAGCCGAAGGGTCCGAGGCCGATGGGCAGAGGCTCCGGGCCGTCGGTCTCGACGTCGACGGTGGCGGTGATCTCGCCGATGCGGTCGGCGTCCAGCGACGAGACCACGGGATCGCCGTCCGGATCCACGAGGTAGGTACCGGGCCCGTCCGGTCCGTCCTCCGTGTACCAGAACCGATTCCCGTCCGCCAGCCAGTTCGGATCGATCCGCCCGCCGCGAACGAGATCGCCGAACCCCAGGTACGCCCGGTAGACCGAATCCCGCTCCGCGGGGTCGGCCTGCAGCGCCCGAGCCTCGCCGCTGGCGAACGCGGACTGGATGATGAGTGCGATCGCGACAGCTTCTGGAACGCGGGGCATGGTTCTGACCTCGACCGACGTTCAGCGTGAGACCGCGACGGTGACCTCTGCCGCAGGCGGCGAGCTGGAATGTGGGTCGATTCATCGGCACCTGAAAGGCCGTGACCCGACGTGGCAGAAGAGCCCGGGCCGGCTCGTGAGCCCCCTCTACCGCGAGCCGTCGATCGGGGCGGCGGTCGCCTCTCCCCAGAGTCCTTCCATGGCCCACACCTCGCCGCGGGACTCGCCCGCCACGAATGCGACTCTCCGGCCGTCCGGGTGCAGCGTCATGCCATCGGGATCGACGTGCTCCATGAGCTCGAGCCGCCGGACCTCTCCACCGTTCGCGGGGACGATCCACGTCGTCCACCGGGCTCGGGCCCGGGGAGAAGCCGCCACGAGAGCGTTCTGCTCTTCATGGCTCGTCGAATAGACGATCGACCGACCGTCGGGCGTCCACTCCAGGCCCCGGACCAACCGGTTCTCCCCCACGCCGGCGAGCGGCGCGAAAGGGCCGCCTTCCACCGGCATCGTGCCGACCAGCGGATCGCCCGAGACCGTGTCAGGCACGACGAGGGCGAGCTCGGCCCCGTCCGGCGAGAGGGCGAGATTCTCGACGTTTCGCAACTCGTCGAACGCCTCACGGCGCGTCCGCCATCCGATCGGTGTGATCGCGCGGTACTCTCCGGATTCGAGCTCCTGCGCGATCACGCTCCACGCGGGCGGGCTCACGTGGTTCTGGACGTACCAGATCGTCCGTCCATCGGGCGCGAGGTCGAAGACCCTGCCGCCGCCGAGGACTTCGTCGTACCACAGGATCGTCGCGTACGAGCCTGTCTCGAGATCGAACCGCCGGATTCCCACGCGGCCTCTGCTGTCACTCGCGAAGAAGACGAGCGACTGCCCGTCCGGAGCCCAACGGATCGGTCCGAACAGTCTCAGGTCGAGGCGAAACGCTCGCACTTCTTCGCCGCGGTCCGACCGGATGACGATCCGCGATCCGTCTGCGCCGGCCGTCGACCCGGAATACGCGAGATACTCGCCGTCAGGTGACCAGTCCCATCCACCGATCCGGATTCGCTCGGGATTGTCCACGGCGACGGGCGCCCCTGCCAATCGTCCGCTCGCGAAGTCCACCGCCGCGGTGAAGAGGCGGGCCGGGCTCACGTCGAGGCCGTAGTAGAAGCGGCCCTCCGCGAAGCCGAGCGGCTCGACGCCCCATACGTCTCCCCTGACGAGTTCGGGCGAGCCGGCAGGTCGGCCGTCCGCCATCGGGATGCGCCACACCCCGGGCGTGCCTCCACGATCGCTCTCGAAGAGGACGCTGCCGTCGGGGTGCCAGCCGAGCAGTCGATCGAACGCGGGACCGCCGACGATCTTCGCCTCGTACGAACCGTCGACAGAGAGCACGAAGAGGTCCCGGTTCGGCGAATCGGTGTCGGGCGGCAGGTCGTACGCGACGTAGCGTCCGTCGGGGGAGAACTCCGCCCGTAGCGGCCGGCGCCAGTCGAAGCTCTTCAGCGGCTGGTGGCCGCCATCCGTCGTCGATATCAGCGCGAGCTGCCAGATGTTCGCCGGCGGGTCGACAGCGAGCATGACGTTGGCCAGGACCCGACTTCCATCGGGCGCCCAGCCGAGCGGTTCGTAGGGGCGGATCCCGGGGTTCCGGAAGATCACCGTCGGTTGGGCGGCGCGCGGAACCCCGGCTTCGTCCGGCTCGAACTCGATCATGCGGAGCTGGAGCTCGAGACCGTGATGCCACCCGTACACGATGCGTCGGCCGTCGGGCGCAAAAACCGAGCGGCCGGAGCCAACGCCCTCCCGAGGCCGTCCTTCCTCGTCCTCGTCGTATGCGTCGGTCAACAAGTGCGTCCTGCCGGTCCGGAGGTCCCGCACCGCGAGGCCGGCGGCGCTCCTGTCGATCAGGGAGACATAGCGGCCGTCAGCCGAGATGGATGACTGGCGGAACCCGACGTAGTCGTCGCCGGTCGACACACGGCGCAGCCGTACGGTCTGCGTATCCGCGGCCGCCTGGATGCCTGCCGGAGCGGTCCGCGAGCTCGGGTCCCGGTCGGCCACCTGCGCCACGGCGCTCCGCTCCGACTCCGACCGGCAACCGACCAGCAGGACGGGCAGGAGCAGGCCGAAGGCGGCGGCTCTTACGGTCGGCGTGCTCATGGTTTCGTGCATGGGCCCCGCTCGCATGATATCGGGTCG
Organism: Gemmatimonadota bacterium; assembly: GCA_033720355.1. GTDB lineage: Bacteria > Gemmatimonadota > Gemmatimonadetes > Palauibacterales > Palauibacteraceae > Palauibacter. Next base: position 27,030 of record JAWWCR010000017.1, on the reverse strand, counting down.
ACTCGTCTTATCGGAGGACGGGTATTCGGGGAGGAGTGGGGCAAGGGCGGTGCCGGAGATCGCGATGGTCGTAAGTCTCACTGTCGCAACGAGTTGTCTACCGGCAGCCGGCCAGGAGGAAGGGAGGGTTGCATCGAACCGTTACGCGGGCCCGCGAAACATGACAGGCGAGGGGACGCGACCTCGGCGCTGTTCACATCGGGCGATCGTCTACCCGCTCAGGGACCTCAGAAATGCCAGCAGGTCGCGCCTTTCCTCTTTCGAGAGCCCGAGCGGGTGGATCTGCGGATCGATGTGCGGGCTGCGGTTCCCGCCCCGGTCGTAGAACTCGATCACCTCTTCCAGCGTGGCGAAGCTGCCGTCGTGCATGTAAGGGGCGGTGCGGTCGAGCTCGCGCAGCGTCGGGGTCTTGAACGCGCCGACGTCGCGGGGATCATGGGTCACGAGGGCCCGCCCGGAGTCGGCGAAGACCTGGCCGCGCAAGGCCACGCCGGTGTTGTGGAACTGCTCGTCGGTGAACGTCGGCGGGACGTGACATGCGACGCACCCTGCCTTCCCCCGGAACAGGTCGAACCCGGAGCGCTCTTCGGCGGTCAGAGCCCCTGCGTCCCCGCCGACCCAGCGGTCGTACCGGGTGTCCCCGGACAGCACCGTGCGGACGTAGCTCGCCAGAGCGACCGCGAGTCCGGCCGTGTCCGGAGCGGCGCGGAAGACGTCACGGAATCGCTCGTCATAGCGCGGATCGTCCCTGAGTCTCTCGATGGCCTCGTCGAGGGGTAGCGCCATCTCGAGCGAGTCCTCGATCGGCCGCAGGACCTGCTGCTCCAGGCCGGTCGTGCGCCCGTCCCAGAAGAAGGACCTGCCATACGCCCGATTCACGAGCGTAGGCACGTTCCGGCGTCCCGTGCGCCCGGACACCCCGACGCTGACGGCTCGCCCGTTCGTGAACGCCTGCTCGGGTACGTGGCAGCTCGCGCAGGCGATCGATCGATCCAGCGACAGCACCGGGTCGAAGAAGAGTCGCTCCCCCAGGTCCACACGTTCCCGCGTCAGCGGGCTCGCCTCCGGAACCGGACGGTGGCGATCGAGCCCCGACGGGATCGCCAGCGAGCCGGCTGCCGCCGGCCCCCTCCCCGACAGGGTACAGCTCCCGGTGAGCGCGCCCACTGACAGAGCGAGGGCCATAGCGGCCGGTCGGATCGGTCCGGGCGGCCCCGCGGCGATCGCCGTACGGTGGCCAGGCCCCGACCTCCGCATACCCGAGCCTCTCGTGGCCGTCAGCGGCGTGGCAGGGCGTCCGCCGTGGCCCCGCTCCGGATGAACTCGAGCAGGTTGTCGATGGCCCAGCGCTGCACGGCCGTCCCGGTGTGTCGCTGAAAGACGATCTGCGATCCGTCGGGACGCAGGCCGTAGCCGACGGCGCCGTAGAAGGCGTCCCGGAACGGAGGCAGCCGCATGCGACCGACTTCTTCGGCCGTCCGACCATCGATCGCCAGACGCTGGAACGTGACCTCGGGACTCTCCGGCACGGGAAACTCCCCGGTGGGCCCGCGCACCAGGATCAGGTGCTCGCCGTCCGGCGGCCACATCATGCCCTTGAACTCCGTCCACGACCGCTGCGCGACGGGCGACGTCGCGAGGACTCGCGGCTCGCCCCCTGCGGTCGGGACGACCATGAGCCGGGCCTCGTCATCCTCCATCGCGCCGAACGCGATGATGCGTCCGTCCGGTGACGCACTCAGTCCATAGGCGACGACCCGGCCGTCGAAGAGCGTCTGCTCCTCGCCGCTCGAGAGTGACCGGCGCAGCAGCGGACCCTGGTTCGATTGACCGGACCTGCGGACGAGAACGACCTCGCCGTCGCCGGTACACATGACCGGCCAGCCGCTGATCGGCAGCCGCTCCGCCCCACCCAGGTCGAGGTCCACACGGAACACGAGGTACTCGTTCCGATACCCCGAGACGATCGCCGAGCGGCCATCCGGACAGAAGCTGAGATGCGGCGCCAGAAGGGAGCCCCCTATGGGGAACTCGCGCTCGGCCCCCGTACCCAGGTCGCGGAGCACCAGACGGCGACCCCGGTCGCGCAGGTGCGCGAGGTACCTTCCGTCGGGTGAGTACGCAGGCGACTCGTTCATCTCGCCGTTCCGGCGCGGGAGCTGCTCCGGCGCTTCGAGGAGCCCGGCCGACAGGTCCGCGTCGACCGTGTAGATCTCGAAGCCGCTCGTCGCGAAGTAGTAGAAGAGGCTCCCGTTCTCGGCGAAGACGGTGGCCGTGCCATACGGGCCGATGTCGGGCCACACCACGCGCGGCTCGCCGGCGGGCCGTCCGTCCGCGACCGGGAGAAACCAGAGGTCGGCGCCGTCGGGGCCGTCGCGGCGGAAGACGACGCCCGAACCGTCAGGGGAGAAGAGCGGTCTCGAATCGGACGACGGGCTGTCGACCCGCACCTCGCGACTGCCATCCGTGGCGATGAAGAAGAGATCGGGCGGCGCCTGGCGAGTGTCGGCGTGATGGTACGCGATGAATCGACCATCCGGCGACAGGGAGGGTGACTGCGTCAGGTCGCGCCACGTCAGGGTCTTCAGCACCTCGACGGAGCCGTCGGCGAGGGCGATCGACGCGATCTCGGCGGCGCCGTCGGACCGGATGACGAAGACCCAGAGCCGGCTGCGCTCCGGCCACCAGCCGAACACATGGACGTTGTGCCGCGGGCCCCAGCTACGAAGCAGCCGACCCTCGCCCTCCTCGCCGACGCGGAACACGCGGAGCTCGCGTCCCCCGTCGTTCTGCGGCATCGGCTCCTGCCGGGTGTCCGCGCTGATGTGATGAACCGCGGCGATGGTCCGGCCATCGGGAGAAAGGTCGTGGTCGGAGAACAGGCGCTCGTTCGGATCCGGCCCGCCGGTGGTGAGCGGCTCGGTCTCTCCCGACTCGATCTCGATCCGTTCGTAGCCACGCTGCTCTTGGTTGTACCTGAGCAGGTGACGGCCGTCGCGCGTCGGGAGCGACTGGCCGGAGCCCTCGCCATCGATGATGAGTCGCCGTACCGGCGGGTCCGACTCGGCGGCGGCGGCCGACGAGAACACGTCCATCCGCGCAAGCGTGGCTCCGATCATGACTGCGCCGACGACCGCCGCGGCGGCGAGGATGGGCTCCTTTCGCCGCTTCACGAGCTTCCGTGCGCGGTACAGGGCCCCCGGTCGCCGCGCGGTCACCGGCTGGTGTGCGAAGTGGCGGTCGATGTCGTCCGCCAGCTCCGCCGCGGATGCGTAGCGGCGGGTCCGGTCCTTCTCCATCGCCTTCATCACGATCCAGTCGACGTCGCCGCGCAGGAGCTTCACGAGCCCCTGAGGGTCGATCTTGCGACGCTTCGCGACATCGTCCAGCCGGTCACCGAGCGTGCCCAGACGGGTCGACGGCGCCGGCGGGTCTTCTTCGCGGAGGATCCGCATCACCTCGATGAACGCGGCCGATCGCAGACGGTCCGACTCGAAGGGGGGTGTCCCCGTGAGCAGCTCGTACAGCAGCACGCCGAGGGTGTAGATGTCGCTCCGCCGGTCCACCTCGAGGCCGCTCATCTCGGCCTGCTCGGGGCTCATGTAGGCCGGCGTGCCGATGAACTCGCCGTACTTCGTGAAGAGCGTCCGCTCGGTCAGCCGATGGCTCGTCGCCTTGGCGACGCCGAAGTCGATCACCTTCGGGACGGGCACGCCGTCATGAAGCGTGACCATCACGTTGGAGGGCTTCAGGTCGCGGTGGACGACGCCCTTCGAGTGCGCGTGGTCCACGGCCCTGCACACGTCCGCGAAGAGCTCCAGCCGCTCGCGCGTCCCTAGCTGCCGCGAGTCGCAGTACTCCGTGATCGGAACGCCGTTCACCAGCTCCATCGCGAAGTAGGGTCGTCCCGAGTCCGTGGCTCCGGCGTCGAGCACACGCGCGATGTGCGGGTGGTCCATCATCGCCAGCGCCTGGCGCTCGGCCTCGAAGCGGGCGATCACCTCCTTCGTGTCCATCCCGAGCTTGATGATCTTGAGCGCGACGCGGCGGCGAATCGGCTCCTCCTGCTCGGCCATGTAGACCGAGCCGAACCCGCCCTCGCCGATGAGCTGGAGGATCTTGTATGGCCCGATCCGCGACCCCGGCCCCTCGACCCGTTCGGACGCCCCCTCCTCGCGGGCCGGCGTCGCCAGTCCCCCGGCGTCGATCGTCGGGGATGCGAGGAACTCGCCCGCCTCCTCGTGTCCGCGGAGAAGGCGCTCGACCTCCGCGCGGAGCGGCTCGTCCTCGCCACACGCGGACGCCACGTAGCGCTCCCGCTCCGGCGCGGGCAACTCGAGGGCCTCGTTGAAGATCTCCCTGATCCGCTTCCAGCTCACGATCGACATGATCCGTCCTCTCCCCCGGGCTCAGCCGTCGTCGCGCAGGGCCTTGTACAGCCAGGCCCGGGCGAGCGTCCAATCCCGCTTTACGGTTCGCTCGGACAGGTCCAGGGCCCTGGCGGTGTCCGCGATGCTGAGACCGGCGAAGTATCGAAGCCGGACGACGTCCGCTGCCCTGGGGTCCTGTTCATCCAAGCGCCGAATCGCATCGTCGAGGGCCAGAAGCTGGTCGAGGTCCGTTTCGTCGGTGAGGTGTCCATCGCGTAGCTCGACGCGAACCTGGTCGCCCCCGCGCTTCTGACGCCCGCGTCTTCGAGCGTGCTCGATGAGGATCCGTCGCATCGCCTCGGCGGCGGCGCGGAAGAAGTGGCGACGATCGTTCCAGGGCGGGTGGCTCGCGCCGAGTAGACGCATGTACGCCTCGTGGACGAGGGCGGTCGCCTGGAGGGTGTGGTCGGAGCGCTCGCGGGCCAGGTGGGCGCGCGCCAGGGCCCGGAGCTCATCATAGAGCAGCGGTACGAGCCGCTCCATGGCTTCTCTCCGGTCCAGGTCCCTCACGCCTGCGAGGATGCGGGTGATATCGCCCATGTCCGTCGGGGAGCCGATGGCCGCGAGGTCACTGCCTCCGTAGTACAGGCGGTCGCTCCGCGCCCATTGTCAACCGGTCCTGGCGGCGACCCGCGAACCGCGCTGTCATTCAGGCCGCCCTGTGCCCATGCAGCGATCCAGATGACCGGCGTCGAGAGGGCGGGTCACGAGCGACACCGCTACGGTCGTCACGAGCGAGACCGGGAGGGCGATGAGCAGCGGGCCGATGGCGCTCCAGGTGGCGCGCTCGCGGTGATGTCCACGTATCCCGCTTTGAAGCACGGAGCCCGGTCGAGGGTAGCGGTTCGAAGAACGTCGCTGCGGGCGAGGACCCACCAGGAGATGAGTACGATCGCGCCCCCGCAAGACGAACCCCCACGGCGACCGACCGGGCGAGATCCGGCGTCGATCTGTCCCCGCGGATCTAGCGGATCACGTCCATAAGGATGTCGTGAACGATCGCAGTCGCCGTTTCCACCAGGAAGACGTCCAGACCGACCTCGACGATCTCGTAGCCGGTCGGGATCGAGAGCGTCGACACCAGAGCTGGCGGCGCGTTCTTCTTCGCAATCCCGGGCGGAAGGGGCTTCCCACGCGCCAGGTTTCGGCGAATCCCCGGTGGAAGCGATGTCGCGCCGGAGGCCGGACGATTCGCGTAGAATGTCCGGATGCTGCTCTCCACGTCGGCCCCGAGGGAAACCGACACCTGGACGGACGGGCCGGACTCGCCGCGATCGCGACGTCCCTGCCCCTCGACCGCGGTATTCGCCAGACCAAGCCCGATGATGGCGATCGCGAGCGCCCTCGACGACGAGCGGAAGTCGGATGGGTTCACACCTCACCTCCTCTTCACCTTCAACCTGCGCTCGTACGTGCAAGGCGCGTGCTCGGCGTCGTCGGGCGGGCGGGGGCAGACTGCGGAATGCGGCCGGTGCCCCCGGATGCTCAAGCGTCCGGGTGACTTACGTATTCGACCGTCGGTGAGCCCGTACCTGGTGAGACCGGGCTTCGCGCGGCGTCCCTCCAGTGAAGACAGGTCGTAGAGGCCGATACACCCGCGTTTCACGGCGGCGGGGCGCGGCCGACCACGAGCCTCCTGCGCGCAGAAGCGCGACGGCCGACGGCGCGAACGCGATCACGCTCGACCTCTGAAGCCCTGAGTCGGTTGACACCCGCGGTCGCGCTACCCAGCGTGCCTCCTGTCGTCCGGCCCGGCGAGTGTCCGGCCCCCACCTTCGCGGGAGATCGACGATGTCCCTGTTCGGAGAGAAGTGCGAGCGCTGCGGCGCCCGGCGCACGAAGCAGACCTTCGAGGGGGTCCCGACGTGCGAGGCGTGCGAGGCGAAGCTCGTGGCGAAGCGTCAGGCCGCGGAGGAGTCGAGACAGGCGTGTCCGCTCGACGGCGAGCTCATGGAGAAAGTGATCGTCCTCAACCTCGTGCTCGATCGCTGCCCGAGCTGTGCCGGGGTCTGGCTGGACGGCGGCGAGCTCGATCTACTGAGACGCTCGATCGAAGCCGGGATGCGGGAGGATCTCGGCCGCGCGATCGCCCTGGGCATGAGGTTCTAGGCCGACAGAGCCTCCTTCGCGGCGAAGTCGCGGGTGTCCTGCGGCGGCAGGTGCCCCCCTCGACCACCACGTGCCGTCTGCGCGGGATCGTGTGCCGAGCGTCGACGGGAAGGTTCCCCTCGCCAGGCGATCCGGGCCCTGTCTGTGAAACCTGTTCGACACCATGCTCGCCCTCGGGACGAAAGCCGAGCGCCAAACACGACGGAGCTCCATTACTTCGCGAAGGGCTCCTGGCAGCTCGCCGCAGCCATCCACGGAGCCACCGGGAGCTTCGAAGGAGGCAAGGGCGAGTGGCGCGAGCCCCCTGGGCGGGCTCGAGGTGTACGCTTGCTAGGCGTCAGATCGCCGCGCGCACTCGCGCTTGACTACGTGAGACCGCGTCGCCGCCAGAGGTAGTAAAGCACCGGGAGCACGATCAGGGTCAGGATGGTCGAGGTAACCATTCCTCCGATCATCGGCGCGGCGATCCGCTGCATGACGCTGGCCCCGGTGCCGTGCGCCCACATGAGAGGCACGAGACCCGCGATGATCGCGACCACCGTCATTAGCTTGGGCCGGACGCGGGTGACGGCACCGTGTTCGATCGCTCCGACCAGTTCGGCGAGATCGGGGGTCCCGGATCCCGTCGCGTCGGCCCACGCGTGATCGAGGTAGAGAAGCATCACCACTCCGGTCTGCGCCGCCACGCCGGCCAGCGCGATGAACCCGACCGCGACCGCGACTGACAGGTCGTAGTCGAGGAGCCACATGAGCCACACACCGCCGACGAGCGCGAACGGCAGGGTGAGCATGACCATCGCGACCTCGGTGAGGTTCCGGAAGTTCACGTAGAGGAGAAGCGCGATGATGGCCAGAGTGATCGGGATCACGGTCCCCAGCCGCTCCCTGACACGTTGCATGGCTTCGAACTGTCCGCTCCACTGGAGGCGGTAGCCGGCCGGCACCCGGACCTCGTCCGCGACGATCCGGCGCGCTTCCTCCACGTAGCTCCCCACATCCCTGCCGCGGACATCGATGAAGACCGTGCCGACTAGCTGCGCGTTTTCGCTCTTGATAAGCGGGGCGCCGGCGCTGAACCCGATGTCCGCGAGCTGCGAGAGCGGCACCTGCATCCCGCGCGGGCTCGACACCAGCACCTGGCCCAGCCGGGCCGGGTCGTCGCGCAGGCTGCGGGCGTACCGCACCTGCACCGGGTAGCGCTCGCGACCCTCGACGGTCGACGTGATGTTGCGGCCCCCGATCGCGGTCGCGATGACCCCCTGCACGTCCCCCACCTTGAGCCCGTACCGCGCCAGCGCCTCGCGGTCGGGTGTGAGGTCCATGTAGCGACCGCCGAACGATCGCTCGGCATAGATGCTCGCCGTCCCGCGCAACGTGCTCAGCCGCTCCTCGATCTCCCTCCCGATCGTCTCGATGGTCGCGAGGTCGGGACCGAAGATCTTGATCCCGAGGGTCGTCCGGATGCCGGTCGACAGCATGTCGGTGCGGTTCTTGATCGGCATCGTCCAGCTGTTCACCGCTCCCGTGAAGCGGAGCTCGCGGTCCATCTTCGCGATCAGCTCGTCCTGGCTCAGACGCTCCGGCCACTCGGAGGGGTCCTTCAGGTTGACGATCGTCTCCACCATCGAGATCGGCGCGGGATCGGTGGCCGTCACCGCCCGTCCGGCCTTCCCCCACACCGACTCGACCTCGGGGAACGTCATGAGGATGGAGTCCTGCTTCTGCAGCAGGCGTTGCTGCCGGGCGATCGACAGACCGGGGATCGTGTTCGGCATGTACATCACCGAGCCCTCGTCGAGCGGCGGCATGAACTCGCTCCCGAGACGCGAGAGCGGCCACACCGCGGCGGCCGCCCCCGCGACGGTGAGGACGAGGACGATCGCGCGGTGGGACAGGGCCCAGTGCAGCACGGGGCGATACAGCCGGATCGCCCACCGGTTGATCGGGTTCTTGGCTTCGGGTCGGATCCGGCCCTTGATGAAGAACCCCATGAGCACCGGCACCACGGTCACGGAGAGGAGCGCCGCGGCGGCCATCGCGAACGTCTTGGTGAGCGCCAGCGGACGGAACAGCCGGCCTTCCTGCGCCTCGAGGCTGAAGATCGGGATGAAGGAGAGCGTGATGATGAGGAGCGTGATGAACAGCGACGGCCCGACCTCGCGCGTGGCGCGCACGACGTGCTCCCAACGCGACCGATCGGGGTCGTGCTCGATGTGCTTGTGCAGGTTCTCGATCATGACGATCGACGCGTCGATCATCGCCCCGATCGCGATGGCGATCCCGCCGAGCGACATGATGTTCGCGTTGACGCCGAGCGACCGGGTGGCGGCGAGCGCGAGGATGATTCCGAGCGGCAGGACGGCGATCGCGACCAGCGCGCTGCGCGCGTGCATCAGAAACAGGAGGCACACCGCCGCGACGATCAGCGACTCCTCGATCAGCGCCCGCGACAGCGTGCCCGTGGCGCGGTGGATGAGCTCCGAGCGATCGTACGTCGTCACGACCCGGACCCCGGGCGGCATGCCATCCTCGAGCTCGGCCAGCTTGGCCTTGACGCCGTCGATGACCGCCAGCGCGTTCTCTCCGTACCGCATCACGACCACGCCACCAACGGCCTCGCCCTCGCCGTTCCGCTCGGCGATGCCGAGACGCAGGTCCGGTCCGATCGTGACGGTGGCGACGTCGCGCACGCGCACCGGGACACCGCCCCACCCCGCTCCCACGGCCAGGTCCGCGATGTCCGTCACCCCGCTCAGGTACCCGAGTCCGCGAACCATGTAGTCGCCACCCGAGACCTCGACGGTTCGTCCTCCGACATCCGCGTTCGATTCCCGGATGGCCCGGACGACCTGGTCCACCGTGATGCCGTATCCGAGCAGCGCGGCCGGATCGAGCAGGACCTGATACTGCTTGACGAAACCGCCGATGCTCGCGACCTCGGCGACTCCGGGGACCTGCTGCAGCTCGAAGCGGAGGTACCAGTCCTGGATCGACCGCAGCTGGTCGAGCGAATACCCGTCTCCCTCGACGGCGTACTGGAAGACCCAGCCCACGCCCGTGGCGTCGGGGCCGAGCTCCGGTCGGACCCCCTCCGGCAGCGAGGATGCGGCCGAGTTCAGGTACTCCAGCACGCGGCTGCGGGCCCAGTAAAGATCCGTCCCGTCCTCGAACAGGACGTAGATGAACGAGAGCCCGAACATCGACTGTCCGCGCACCACGCGGGCGCGCGGCACGGCGAGAAGCGAGGTCACGAGCGGATAGGTGACCTGATCCTCCATCACCTGGGGGGCCTGCCCGGGGTACTCGGTGAAGACGATCACCTGCACGTCCGACAGGTCGGGGATGGCATCGATCGGCATCGTGCGCAGGATCGCCACGCCCCCGACGAGGACGCCCACCGCCCCGATCGCGACGAGACCGCGCCAGCGTACGACGAGCTCGACCAGGCGGCCGATCATCGCGCTTCTCCTCGCTGCTCGCCTCCCGCCGAGTCGGGGACGGACGGCGGCGCGGGCGGCATCGGCATCTCGTCCCCGGTCATGCCTTCCATCTCGCCCGTCTCCATCCCGCCCATGTCCATCTCGCCCATATCCATGCCGCCCATGTCGAGCCCCATCCCCATGTTGAGCATGATTCCCTTCATGGCGGCCGCGAGGCTCGACTCGGAATCGAACAGGAACGTCGCGGACGCGATCACGGTGTCGCCGGGGACGATCCCGTCGAGCACCACGATCGCGGTGTCGCCGCGATCGCCCACCGTGACCTCGGTGGGGACCACACCTCCTTCCCGGAAGACGAAGGCCAGGTCGCGCTCGCCGGTCGGGAGCACAGCGGTCAGCGGAACCTCGACGCCGGGCGGGCCGGTCGCCCGGATACGGACCGTCCCGTACATCATGGGCTTGAGCGCGTAGTCGGGGTTGGGGATCTCGAGCCGGACCCTGGCGGTGCGCGTCCGCTCCTCCAGCGTCGGATGGATGAACGTCACCCGGCCCGCGAACCTCCGTCCGGGGAGCGCCTCGAAGGTCGCCTCGGCGGGCTGTCCGACGCGGACGAGCGGAAGGTCGCGCTCGTAGATCGCCGGCTCGATCCACACGGTGGAGAGATCGGCGACCAGAAACAGGTCGTCGCCGGCGTGGATCCGCTGGCCCTCCGTCACGTGCTTCTCGAGCACGTGACCCGGGAACGCGGAGCGGAGCGTCAACGCCCTCCGGACCTCTCCGGTACGCTCGAGCTCGGCGATCTGCGCTTCGGAGATGTCCCACAACGCCAGCCGTCGTCGGGCAGCCGCCACCAGCGAGTCGCCGGCCCCGGTGCGCGCGAGGCGTCGGGCGAGGAGGAGCTCTTCCTGCGCCGTAACCAGATCCGGGGAGTACAGCTCGAGAAGCGGTTCTCCCGCTTCGATCCGCCGCCCGGTCTCGTTCACGTGCAGCCGCTCCACCCACCCATCGATGCGCGCGCTCACGATCCCGCGTCGGCGCTCGTCGGGGACGACGGCGGCGACCGCTCGCAGGGTCCGGGCGAGCGGCGCCTCCCGGGCGACGGCGAACGTGACGCCGGCGAGCGCTGCCTGGCGCGACGTGATCGTGATGGGGCCGTCCCCCATCGACATTCCCGCCATCTCTCCCATCTCCATGCCGGGCGTCCGGCCCTCCATCGGCATCTCGGCGCCCTCCATCGCCATCCCTCCATCTCGCGGAGGCTCGCCGTCGGTGCCGCCGTTCCCGCACGCCACGCTCATGGCCAGCGAGCCCACGAGTCCCGCAGTCGCGATTCTCATCGGTACCACTCCTCGCCCAGCAACGCGGCCAATGCCGCGCGCTCGGCGCCAAAGCCCGCCACCAGTCGAGCGAGCTGAAGCCTCGCTTCGAACAGCTCGTCCTGCGCCGCCAGAACCGTCGTGAGATCGGTCTCGCCCGTGGCGTAGCTCGCGAGGCCCGACTCGCTCGCCGCGGCGGCGAGCGGGAGCACCTCGTCGCGCAATACCTGCACGCGGCCGCGGAGAGCGTCGAGCCGTGCCCGGCGCGCGCGCACCTCGCCGCCGAGACGGGCGCGCAGGTCTTCGTACCGCGCCTCCTCGGCCTCCTGTGCGAGCGTGGCCGCCCGCGACGCCGGATCTTGCTTGCGCCCGGACCAGAGCGGTAGCGACAGCCCGGCGACCGCGGAGACCAACGGCTCCCGATCGCCGAAGCGCACGCCGGTCTGAAGCGACACGTAGAAGTCCGGACGTGCCGCGATCGCGAACACCCGGGCGGCACTGCGCGCGCGCTCCACGCGGGCGCGCGCGACCCGGAGATCGGGGTTGGCGAGATCGAGCGCCCCTTCCAGCGACCCGATCCCGGGGAGCGTGTCGTTCAGGACCGCGAGCACCATCGTCGCCTCGTCATCCGCGAGGTCTGCCGCCTCGATCGTGGCGCCCGGACCGCCGCGGAGCGCGTCGGCGCGCGCGCGGGCCGCCTCGACCTCCGCCGCCGGGTCCAGCGCCATCTCGACGAGACGGGCCCTCCGGACCTCGGCGCGGAGAAGGTCGACCTGTGGGACTCCACCCGTCGCGTAACGCACCCTCGCCGTCGCCACTGCCTCTCCGGCCAGCTCGACCCGAGACCGCCAGATCTCCTCGGCCGTCGATGCGTAGGCCAGCTCGAAGTAGACCCGGGCGGCCGAGGCCGACAGCTCCGTCTCCATCCGATCGGCTCCCGCCACCGCGACCGACGAGTCCTGCCGGGCCACGTCCGTCCTGGCGCCCTGCTTCCCCGGGGACGGAAAGTCCTGACGGATCCCGATGGGGAGCTGGGTCATGGCCTCCTCGTCGAAGTCGAAGGACGGGACGGGGACGGCTTGCGCCCCGAACTGCAGCACGGGATCGGGGAGCGCCCCGGCGGGAGCCATCCGCTCCGTGGCGGCGACCGTCTCGAGGTCGGCGGCCGCCAGGCCGGCGTTCCGGGCCAGCACCTCCTCGACGTATCGACGGAGGTTCGGGTCGTCGAGCGAGGCCGGGGCCTGAGCCACGGCGATGTCCGCCGCGGCGACCGCCAGACCCCCGAAGAAGCAGAGAAGGGCCAGGGTACGATGCATGCTCACCTCTCCAGGCAGGGATGTCCGGAGGGACATGGCCGAACGACCAAGTTCTCCACGCAGCGGCGCGGTGTCGATGGCGGCCGTCGGTCCGCTGCAAGAACGCGCCACGGGGCGTCTCCACTCTAGGCACCGTCCGCTGGGGATGAAGCCAAGCAGCCTGTGGGGAGACATCGCCCCACCGATCGTCAACCGGTGCCCCTCTCGGAACGCGCGCCACGTTGACACCCGACGTCCCGATCGCCAGCGTGCCGTTCACCGTCCGGCCCACCCGTGTGCACGGCGGACCTGACTCTCGAGAGAGATGGGCGATGTCGCTGTTCGGAGAGAAGTGCGAGCGCTGCGGCGCCCGGCGCACGAAGCACAGTTTCGAGGGGGTCCCGACGTGCGAGACGTGCGAGGCGAAGCTGATGGCGAAGCGTCAGGCCGCCGGGGAGCCCCGACAGGCATGTCCGGTCGACGGCGAACTCATGGAGAAGATCGTCGTCCTCAATCTGGTGCTCGATCGCTGCCCGAGCTGCGACGGGGTCTGGCTGGACGGAGGCGAGCTCGATCTGCTGAGACGCTCGATCGAAGCGGGCATGCGTGAGGATCTCGGTCGGGCGCTCACGTTGGGGATGAGGTTCTAGCCGGCGGCGTGAGCCGCTGCTCGACGCGTCTGCGTGTGATGGGTAGCAGGTCCGAAGAGACCGAGTACTGACGAGCGGGTCGGGGAGGGACGCGCCGCTGAGTCGCCGTGTTACGGCGCAACGAGGATCGGTATGCGGGAACGTCCGACCCCCTCCCTTCGCCCCGCGGAGCGCGGGCTCGCCGTCGTGCTTCGATGGCTCGGTGTGCTGCTTCTCGGCGCGGCCATCTTCTACTTCCTCGCACCACTCGTCGGCCCCTGGCGGAGCGGCTTCCGGCCGGTGGTGTGGATGGCCGCGTCGGCGGCCAAGGTCTCGCTGCTCGGCGCCCTCTGTCTCTATGCGTCCGCCGACCCCCTGAGGCACCGATCGCTCGTCACCCAGGTGGCGGTGGCGCACGTGTTCTCGGTCACGGCGATGCTCGTCCTGATGTTCTTCGGTGATGTCGACGGGACGCTGCCCGGCACTGCGATCGGCATCCGGACGATGCTGTGGATCGCGATCGCCATGGACACGGTGATCATCGTCACGCTGTTCGTGCTGCGCTCCCGGATCAGAAACGAGACGGATCGCGGCATTTACGCGCTCGACGATCACGAGCCGGTGACCGCCGCGGAGGGCAATCTGAGGGCCTACGCCGTCGTGTTCGGGGTCGCCTTCATGGCCGGCGGCGGCGCGCTCGTGTGGCTCGCCTGGCGCGGCGACTGGCCCGATCTCCTCGGCGTCGCGCCGTGGGTGACGAACGGGGCGACCCTGCTCTTCTCGGTCGGCCTTATCCAGTGGTTCGCGTCGAAGGACATCCGGCAGCGCCAGTCGGTTCTCGGCGTCGTTTGCCACGCGATCGGTGCGGGGTTCTTCGCCTCGATCGGCTACTGGGCGATCGGGCCCGACCGGTCGGATCCCGTCCGTCTCGGTGGCGTCGAGCTCACCACGGCGGATGTGTGGCTCATCGCCGCCGCGTTCTTCGCCGCGGCGTACACGGCCCTCTTCCTGCTCTACCAGGCCGCGTGGAGAGAGCGCTACGGGCTCCGATACCTCGAGCCGATGGAGTTCCGCACCCTGCTCGCGCTGGCGGACGTGCTGATCGAGGGCGAGGAGGAGGTCGTGTCGCCGCTCGCCGTGGCCGGCAGGGTCGACGAGACGATCTTCAAGATCGGCGCGCGTCGGAGATGGGTGTATCGGATGATCCTCTTCGGCGTCTACATGCACCCGCTGGCGAAGGGGCGCCCGCCGCTGCCCGAGATCGCCTACGCGCCGCGCCGCGAGCACCTGATCCGTCACTTCTATCGCGGCCCGCTCGAAGGTCGCCTGATCAAGGTCCTCCGCGATCTCGTGTCCGGCGCCATACGGGCCGCGAAGCAGCTCGCATACGTCGGCTACTACAGCCACGAAGAGGCGTGGGACGTCGTCGGGTACACGCCGTTCTCGAAACGTCCCCCACAGCCCGGCGAAGGGCCGAGAGACGTCTCGCCGACGACCCTCGATGTCTGGGGAGTCACGCACCCCGAGACGAGGGTCGACCGGCTGCGGGCGGACGTCTGCATCGTCGGATCCGGCGCCGGCGGCGCGACCATCGCTCGCGGTCTGGCCGAGCGCGAGCCCGGGCTGCGGATTCTCGTCGTCGAGCGCGGGCGCTATGTGCCTCCATCCGCGTTCACCGAGAACGAGATCGACATGATGGCCGCGCTCTACGCGGACGGGCTCTTCGAGCAGACGGCGGACTCGAAGTTCACGATCCTCCAGGGAAGCTGCGTCGGCGGGACGACGGTGGTGAACAACGCCGTGAGTTTCCGGCCCCACCCCGACACGCTGAAGACGTGGAAGGACGAGCACGGGGTCGACTTCGGAACCGAGCTCGACGCCAGCCTCGACGAGGTCTGGTCGTACATGGGTGTGCGGGAGCAGTCGCCGGGCGCGCTCAATCCATCGGGGACACCGTACTTCGCGCACGCGCTGAGTCCGAACGTGAGCGCGCCGCTCGACCGCGCGGCCATCGTCGACGCGAACATCGAGGGCTGTCTGGGCTGCGGCTACTGCAACATCGGGTGCTCGTACGGGAAGAAGCTCTCGGTCCTCGAGAATGCGTTACCGGACGCGCAACGCCGGGGCGACGTGAAGATCCTCTCCGACGCCCGGGTCGAGCGGCTCTATACGGAGACCGGGGCCCAGCCGCGCATCCGGACCGCCCTCGTCCGACTCTCCGCCCCCGAGGCGCCCGCGAACGACCGGGGTGCGAGGTTCATCGAAATCGAGGCCGACACGTTCGTCGTCGCGGCCGGCGCGATCGCCTCGCCCTGGCTCCTCAAGAAGAGCGGCATCGGTCGAAAGCTCCCCGTCGGCAGGCGCATGTCGTTCAACATGGGGGCGCCGGTCACCGCCGAGTTCCCCGATACGAGCTCGTTTCGCGGCGGCTTCCGGGCATACGAGGGGCTTCAGATCTCGCACTTCGGCGTGCCCGAATGGAGTCGCGGGTGGGTGCACGAGACCTGGTGGAACCCGCCCGTGGCGCAGGCCGTGAACATGCCCGGGTGGTTCGGCCGCCACCACGACAACATGAGCAACTACCGAAACCTCATGGGCGTGGGAGTCCTGGTCGGGACCGCCTCGAAGGGACGCGTGAAACGGGCGCGCACCGGGGGCGCCGATGTCGAGTACAGGCCGAACCAGAGGGACCTCGCGAAGCTGGCCGACGGTCTGAAGACGACGGCCGAGATCCTGCTCGAAGCGGGGGCGCGACGTGTCTTCCTCAACACGGCCGACCCCGACGGGGACCCCATGTCGACGGCCGCCGAGCTGAGACGGATCCCCGATCTCTGCGCGCGCGGCTCGTCCTACATGACACTCGGCACCGGCCACCCGCAGGGCGGGAACGCGCTCGGCACGAAGCCCGAGACGAGCGTGGTGAGCCCGGAGGACTTCCGCGTCCACGGCTACGAGAACCTCTATCTCTGCGACGCGAGCGTGTTTCCCACGAGCCTGACGGTGAACCCGCAGATCACCGTCATGGCGCTCGCCCACCTGGCTTCCACGAAGGTGAGACTCTGATGTATACCGTGACGCCCGTTCGCGTCGGCATCGTGCTCGCGCTGTACGCGCTCATCTTTCTCGTCTTCCTCACCTATCGCCGCGCCATCGCGAGCGACGAACGAAAGACGTTCGCGTTCGTCGGTTTCGTGTGGGCCGTGTCCGTGTTCATCGGGAACTACGTGTTCTTCCGCATCGGGCTCATGAGCTTCCTCCCGTGGCTCACGAACTTCATGCACACGTTTCTGTGGATCGGGTTCTGTCTGACCTGGCTGTATCTGGGCGTGCGCGACACGCAGCCGGCGGTTCTCCAGTTCGCCCTGTTCTTCTTCTTCAGCCTCGTCGTGAAGGGGGCGGAGACCGCGGCCTTCGGGACGTGGGAGCACGACCGCTTCTTCTGGGTGATCCCGGGCAATCACTGGTACATCCTCGGCTGGTCGCTCCTGGACGGGCTGTATCCACTGATCACGCGCACCGGTCTGCGCTTCATCGCCGACCGTGGCTGGGTACACGGACTGAAGACGTCGTGAACCCGCGGCGCGCGATCGGGCGGGAGGCCCGACATGAGTGAGCGCACGCTGGTCGCATCGGACCTCCACCTGAACATCGGCGTGGACCCGACGACCGGGAACTACGACCGCCGCGAGAACTTCTTCGCCGACGAGTCCTTCAGGGACTGGCTCGGCCACTACGAGAAGCTCGGGGCGAACGACCCCGGCAGCCGGCAGACGCTGGTCATCGCCGGAGACGCGTTCGACTTCGTGAGGATCGACGTCTATCCCGAGAGCCACGAGGAGTACGAGAGGTGGGCGGCCGTCCTCGAGGCGCTCGGCGAACACGGGCGTGCCGAGCAGATCTCTCGACTGGGCAAGTGGCCGCCCGACGAGCGCAGACGCCAGCCCGACGCGGTCGTGTCGCGCCGGGAGGAGGCGTTCGGACTCGGCACCCCCGACTACAAGGCAGTGTGGAAGCTGACCCAGATCGTCGGCGGCCACGGGCCGGTCTTCGACGCCCTCGCGAGCTGGGTCGGCGCCGGGGGGTCGATCGTCATCGTGACGGGGAACCACGACCTCGAGCTCCACTGGCCGCTCGTGCAGAAGGCGATCCGATGGGAGCTGGCGACCCGGGCGACGCTCGACATGGCCCTCGTCGAGGAGCGCGTGACCTTCGAGATGTCGTATCGCTCGGACAACGTCTACGTGGAGCACGGGCACCGCTGGGAGGCGATGACCGCCGTCCACACCCGGACGGCGTGGCTGCCCCACGCACCCGACCAGATCAGCCTGCCTCTCGGGTCCTTCATGAACCGCTACCTGATCAACGGCATCGAGCGGCTGGACCCGTTCCTCGACAACGTCAAGCCGGTGGGCGGGGCGCTCAGGGCGCTGCTCCAGCGGTACCCGTTCGAGGTGTTCAGGCTGTACTTCCGCGGGTGGCGGTTTCTGGGGCGGGCGTTTCGGGTGAAGGGGTTCTTCAACTCCATCGGAGCGGCGGGACAGGTCGCGGCGCTCGTGCTGGTGCCGCCCACGGCGCTCGCGGTGCTCGCGCTATTCCTCATCGGCCGCTTCATGCCGGCGGCGTGGGTGGGGGTCCTGCCCGCAGTCGTCGTGGGCGTGATCGAGTGGTTCGCGGCACTTCCCGTCTGGTTCCTCGGTCTGTCGATCTTCGGGGTGTCCCTGCCCACGATCGCGCCGGTGTTGCTTCCCGTCCTCCGCGCCATCGGCCAGCTGCTCGGGTTCGGAGGGAAAGACCACCTCCTCGAGGGGGCGAGAAAGATCAGCCGGCACCTCTACGGAGAGACCCCCGCCGACCGCTCCTACGTCGTCATGGGGCACACGCACTGGCAGGAAGTCCGCCGACTCGGCCACAACCGCCTGTACATGAACGCGGGCACCTGGGTGCCGATCTGGCGCAGCGATCGCAGGGACATGGCCGGACGCGTCTTCTACAACTTCCTCGACTTCACCCGCTCCGACCCCCGACAGCCCTGGCACGGCCAGGCCTATCGCTGGATCGGCGAGACGAGAGAGCCGGAGCGGTCGCGGCTGCTGTCGGCGATCGACGACCGGCCGCTCGCCGAGCCCACCGTACGCGAGTCGCGCGACCGACACCGCCACGCGAGCCCGAGAGCCGCGCTCGGCATCCTGTTCGCGCTGGTCGTGAGCGCCGGCTGCGGAGGCATGGGTCGAAGCCTCTCGCGCGGAGCGAGCGAGGGGGTGTACGAACGCCGCGACACCCTCGCTGCCGCGGTCGCCCCGGTCGTCGAGAGCGGCGCGGGCGGTCTCGGACGGACCTTCCGCGACTCGATCCGCCCCGAGCTCGTCGACGCCGTCGACGAGTTGTCCAGAGGGGTTCGGGATTCGCTCACCGACGCGATCATGGACAGCGTGAGCGCTCGCCTCGACCGGCTTGACGACTCGGTCGCCGCGTTCATCTCGGGGCCGGCGAACGAGGCGTTGCAGGAGCTGGTCACCGCGAACCTCGCCGCGACGCGCGCGTCGATCGACGAGTCGCTGGAGATCTGGGTCGCGACCCTCGCGGCCTCCACGGAGGCGCGGCTCGCCGACGCGCTGGCGACGGCGACCTCCAACGCGCTCGGCGCTGCCGCGGACAGCCTGGCCGCCCGGATGGGAAGCGGCCGGGGTCTCCGCGAGTCGATCGTCAGCCTCGGCGACTCGGTGGTGACGCAGGCGATCGCCGCGATCGACCGCGAGACGGGCTCGCGCGGACTCCCCTGGTGGGTGTGGGCGATCATCGTCGCGATCGCGCTCGTGGTGGTCGCGGTCGTCGGCCGGTTCATCCTCGAGCTCAGGCGACGAAACCGACGCACCGAGGACTCGCTCCGCATCGTGGGACGGGCGATCAAGGCCGAGAGGGCGAACGCCGTCGCCGATCGCGTGAGCGAGATCGCGCAGGAGCAGGGGGTCGGCGGCTGGCTCCACGACTTCCTGGCCGATCAGCACCTCCTTCTGGAGGATGAGCGGTAGAGTGCTCGAGGGCGAGGCGGCTGTCGACGGCGAGTTCCGCACGGCTCGTAGCGGGCCCCGTCGGGATTCGGTGCGGCGACGGGTCGCCTGGGCCGGCGTCGCGTTCCTGGCCGGTTGGGTAGCCTCCGGAGCCGTCTGGGTGCTGTTCACGCGCCCCTGGGTGCCGACCCCGACGCTTGGCCCCGGCTGGAGCGACGCGATGGCCATCCTGCTGTTCGAGGCCGGGTTCGCGGCCATCGGCTGGTTCCTCGTGGTGCTGCCTCTGGTCCGGTTCGGAGACCACGACGGCTGGCTCTTCCGCCCCCGGCTCGCGCCGCTGATCGGCGCGGTGTGCGGGGTGGCAATCCTGCTGGCGGAGTTCTGGGCGTTCTTCGGGCTGCCGCCGTGGGAGTCGTTGGCCGGCACGGGCGACGACGGTGTGCGGCTGCTCGCGGGGCTGGCGGCCGTGTTCGGCGGCGTGCTGTGGTCGACCTACACGTGGGCCATGCGGTCGGACGCCTGATTCACCGGCGAGGCGTCGACCCCGGCCCCGTCTCCGGGATCTCGTCGGGGAGCGGCCGCCCCTCGAGGAAGTCGGCTATCACACGATCGACCTCCTCCGCCCGCACCTCGTGGATGAAGTGGCCCGTGCCGTGGAAGAAGACGGACCTCACCGCCGGGGGATCGCCGTTCTCGGCGAGGTGGCGGCGCCGACTCTCCCTGTAGGCCTCCACATCGTCGGCGCTGGCCGGGATCGCCTTGAGATCGAGGATCGGGACGTCGATGGCGGCGAGCAGCGGGTTCAGGTCGACGAGGTGGTTCTCGCGCCAGTACTGGAGCACGACCTCGGGGGGCGTGGCCATGAACCAGCCGTGATACGCGAGCCGTCGATCGGTCTCGAGGAGCGGGCTCACGGCGTTGAAGCTCTGCCACTCGTCGGGGTCCTCGACGAGGTGGGCCTGATCGGCCGGGACGCTGAACGCGCGTCGGATCCTCTCCTGCGGCTCCTCGGCGAACCACGACCGATCGCTCGTGGGCCAGGCGTCGATAAACACGATCGCCTCGAGCCGATCGCCGAGCCGATGGGCGAGCTCGACGGCGATGACTCCGCCGAACGAGTGGCCGACCAGGACGATCTCCGACAGGTCGCGCGAGGTCACGAGCGATTCGATGGCGGCCACCGCGTTCGCGTGCCAGACGGGTGCGGCAGCGTTCATCGGAAGATCGGGGATCGGCGCTCCCCCGAAGCCCGGCAGCGTCGCGGCGACCATCCGATACCGGCCCTGGTTTCGCTCCATGAACCCGTCCCACGTGCGCCACCGGCACGACATGCAGCCGAGGAGCACGAGCGTCATGTCGCCGGTCCCCCGCTCGACGATCTCGGGTAGCGTACCGGGTGCCGCGCGTCGCTGGGCCGACGCGGGCGGCGTGACTACGAGTCCGATCGCGAGGGCGCACACCAGCACCGCCGCTGCTCTCGATTGGGGCCGGAGGTCGACCATCGCTTGCGCTCCTTCACCGATCTTGCGGGAGACGAGTCGGATCAGGGTCGATGTATGGGCCGGACCCCCGTCGCGGACTAGAACGAGACTTGCGCCGGGAGGATACCTGCACGAAGGCGAGCCTGGACGCCCGCGGGCGTCCGCCCGAGGTAGCGCCGAAAACAGCGACCCATGTGGCTCTGGTCGGCGAAGCCGCTCGCGTACGCGACGCGGGCCAGGTCGGCGTCCCGATTGCCCAGCGCCTCGACGGCGGCCGACACCCGGATCCGCCGGAGGTACTCGCCGGCGGTCATGCCGACGTGTGTTCGGAAGCTCCTCGCGAAGTGGGATGGGTGCACCTCGGCGTGCGCCGCCAGCTCGGCGAGCCCTAGCCGCTGCCGATACCCCTCGCGCAACAGAACGAGCGCGGGTTCGAGCCACCGAGGGCTCACCGCCAGCGGCGCTGGACCTGCGCCGAGCTCGCGGACGAGCGACTCGAGGTGGAGGGCGCTGGCATCCTCCTGCGCATCGGCGGTCGCGCCGAGCTCCCGTACCTCGTTCCCGATCTGCCAGAGGATCCCGAGACAGAACCGTGACGCACCGCCCTCCCAGTCGCCGCCCGATGGATCCGAAACGTGCAGGATCCGCGCGCCGTCGCGGCCGGTCCGTACGGCGTGCCGGGACCCCGCGGCATAGCGTCTCGGACGATCGTCGTCGACGTACGACCTGGCAGGACCGCTCCACTCCTCGTAGCCGCCCCGCATGAGGAGGCAGAGGTATCCCCGAACGTGCTCGTGCGTGTCGAAGTCGGTGAGCGGCGGATACCCGACATCGACGATCGACGCCCGGCCGGCCCCGACGGTGAAGACCACCTCACGGGGCGAGATGGACAGCGGGCTGCCCGCGCGGGCAGCCCCTGTCATTGAAGGCCGACGCGGGAGACGTCGAGCGACACGCGGTAATCCTCCGGATCGATCCGCTCGGTGGACACGGGGTCGGGGCGGAGCTCGGTGATGCGGATCTCGAGCCCGTCACGCACGATCGACAGGGGCTCGACGCCCGTGTTGACGGTGACTCTCTCGGCCGGCCCTCCGTCCCGCGAAAGCTCGAGCCCGACGGCGGCATTTCCGGCCCACACGCAGACCACATCGACCGCGCACCGCGAGTCCTCGCTGACGGTCTCGAAGCGGATCCGGAGCCCGTCGACGGTGGCGGCTTCACCCCTCTCCAGCTCGACCACGACCGGAGCCGCGGCGAAGTCGGTCGACCCGGTCGTGGGGCCGCCTCCGCAACCGGCGAGAGCCAGTAACGATAGCGATACCGCGCCGGCGATCCCGGCCTTGAGCTCGTACGTCATACGCCTCCGGACAGTCCTTTCCGATGAGCCCGGGTGCAACCTGCCGCAGGATCCGCCCGGGCGCCCTCGGACTCCTGCCGCCACACATCAGAACGTTTGACGGGGCGGGGAGCGCACTGCCCGGTCCGTGCGAGCGGGACGCGATGCAACCGTTGAAGGGACTCGACGCTTCCGCAATGTTGGACGCGAGTCGGGACGGCCGGCCGGCCGGACCCCCGGTGCCTCACAGATCTCGAGGTGCGACATGCCTGAAGGGCGCCTGTCTCTCCACCCGTACTCGCACGACCTTGCTGTAACCCTCCTCGGGGCCGCCCTCTGGGCCTGCGCGCCCGCTCCCGCGCCCGACCCGTGCGCCGACCCCGCGAACGAGATCGTGGCGGAGAACTGCCTCCCGGGGAACCCGGCGACCGAGTGGGACATCAACGGCTGGGGCGACCCGAGCATCCAGGGGTTCGGCACCGAGATCGCGATCGCGGGGGGCGAGACGGTCGAGTTCAAGGTCGACACCGATTCGGACGACTACCGCATCGACATCTACCGGATGGGCTTCTACGCGGGCATGGGAGCGCGCCGCGTCGACACGATCGAGCCCTCGGCGGACCTGCCCCAGACGCAGCCCGATTGCCTGCGGGGCGACATCCCGGTGATCGGCGAGGACGGGGGTCTCGATACGTGGCCGGCACCGCTCGTCGACTGCGGTAACTGGGCGGTCTCGGCCTCCTGGCAGGCGCCACCCGATGCCACGTCCGGCATCTACTTCGCGCGGCTCGTACGCGAGGATCCGGTGGAGGGCTGGATGAGGAACGACGCGTTCCGGCCGAGCCCGCTGCCCCCGACAGGCGAGGACTCGCTTTGGGAGGCCCCGGGGTTCAGGGCCGTGATGCGCAACGCACTCGTCGAACCGCGAGCGAGCCACATCTACTTCGTGGTCCGCGACGACGATGGCGAGTCCGAGCTCCTGTTTCAGACATCGGACATGACCTGGCAGGCCTACAACCGCTACGGCGGGCACAGCGTGTACGGACGGCTCAACCCCGAGAGGGGCCGCGCGCACGGCGGCGAACCGCGCGCGCCCAAGGTCAGCTATAACCGGCCGTTCGAGACGCGGCACTACCGGGCGGTCAACATGCCGTTCAACTCGGAGTACCCGATGGTGCGCTGGCTCGAGCGGAACGGGTACGACGTGAGCTACACGTCGGGCATCGACACCGAGCGCCGGGGCGAGGAGCTGCTCGAGCACCGGGTCTTTCTCTCGGTCGGCCACGACGAGTACTGGACGGGCAACCAGCGCCGCAACGTCGAGGCGGCGCGCGCGGCCGGCGTCCACCTCGCGTTCTTCAGCTCGAACGAGGTTTACTGGAAGGTGCGGTGGGAGGAGTCCATCGACGGCTCGGGCCAGCCGTACCGGACGCTCGTCGTATACAAGGACTCGCAGGACCACCGCGCGCTCGACCCGGTCGAGTGGACGGGCGAGTTCCGCGACCACCGGTCGATCAACCCCGAGGGGCCGTGGCCCGAGAACGCGCTCACGGGGACGCTGTTCACGGTGAACGCGTGGCGGAACGACCCGCTGATCGTCGACGCGGAGTTCGCCGACCTGCGGTTCTGGAGACACACCGAGGTCGCGGGTCTCGAGCCCGGCGAGCGGTACGTGTCGATCAAGGGGATCCTCGGGCACGAGTGGGACTCGGACATCGACAACGGGTTCAGGCCGCCCGGCCTGTTCCGGGTCTCGGCGACCACGATCGACAACACGCTCTACTGCGTGCACCCGGGACGCGACTGCGAGACGGGGACGGCCACGCACAACGCGGTGCTCTACCGGCACCAGAGCGGGGCGCTCGTGTTCGGGTCGGGGACGCTCCAGTGGGCGTGGGGGCTCGATGAGAACCACGATACCGAGACGGGCGTGCCGCCCGAGCGTCAGAACGGGGCGGACACGCGCGTGGGGGTCGACCCGAACGGCCCGGATGCCGTGATCCAGCAGGCCACCGTGAACCTGTTCGCGGACATGGGCGTCCAGCCGATGACCCTCCAGCCGCACCTGACGCGCGCGACGGCATCGAGGGACACGGTGCCGCCGACATCGGTCCTCGGGCCGCTACCTTCGGGCGGCGGCGGGCCCGTCACGATCAGCGGCACCGCGTCGGACGCGGGCGGCGGCGTGGTCGCCGCGGTCGAGGTGTCGGTCGACGGCGGCGCCACGTGGCACCCGGCAGAAGGGCGCACCGAGTGGAGCTTCGTGTGGAACCCGGGCGCGACCGGCGGATCCGCCGACATCCGCGTGCGTGCGGTAGACGACAGCGGCAACCTCGAGACGCCCGGGGCGGGCTCGGCGGAAACGAGTGGCTGAGCGGACGCGGCACTCCGGATCCAACGCGGCGCATTCGTCGAAGTACACCGCGTCCCTGTCGCCGAGACTCGAGGGGAGGCCACCAACGGATGACTTCGCGCAACTGGGGAGCACTCGCACTGTTCGTCCTTGCCCCGCTCGCCGTCGGGTTCGTGTCGGGCACGTCGACGGCCGATGGCGTGCGTACGTGGTATCAGGAAATCGCGAGACCGTCGTTCACCCCGCCCGACCGGGTGTTCGGACCGGTGTGGACCGCCCTTTACATCACGATGGGCGTGGCGGCCTTTCTGGTCTGGCGCACGGGTCCCGCTCAGAGCGGGGTGCGGCTGGCCATCGCGTGGTTCGCCGCCCAGCTGATCGCGAACGGGGCGTGGTCGCTGATCTTCTTCGGCATGCGGAACCCCGGTCTGGCGTTCGTCGAGATCGTGGTCCTTTTGGGGATGATCATCGTCACCACCCGACTCTTCTGGCTTCGTTCCCGAGTGGCGGGCGCGCTGATGCTCCCCTACGTCGCGTGGGTCTCGTTCGCCACGATCCTCAACTTCTCCATATGGCGGCTGAACGCGTGACCGGCAGGTAGCCATGCTCGACAACTCCGACACCCTCCTCGCCCTGGCGGAGATCGCGGCCACGTTCACGGGCTTCGCGGCCCTCGTGAGCGTCATTCGGCCCGGCCCGCGACCGTCGGGACAGGTGCTTCACGACCTCCTGCGACTGAGGCTCGTGATCGCCTCGAGCGTCGCCGGTGTCGCCGGTGCGCTGATCCCCGTCGGGCTCGCCGGGTACGGTCTCGACGCGGACCTGATCTGGCGCGTCGCGAGCGCGCTTCTCCTCATCATGGGGTACGGCATCATCATCGCCCTCGTCGGATCCTATCGGCGCGTGACGACGGAGTTTGATCCCGATCGGCCCGCGGTCGTCGTTGTCACGTCGATCGAGCTGATCGAGCAGGTCAGCCTGCTCATCGTGCTTCTCGGAGTTCCGTTCGGGAACCCGGCCGCCCTGTACGTGACAGCCTTGATCGGGAACCTCTGTCAGGCGGGCTTCGTCTTCGTCCGCTTCGTGGGCTCGACCTTCCGCCGCGAATCTCGACCCGCCCGGGGAGCCTGACGCCCACCCTCCTGCACCGCGCGCCCGCGACGCACGCCGCCGGTCTCCGTCGACCTCCGTCGTCCTCCGTCGTCCGGGATCTCGCACGGACCCCACCGGATCGCCATTCTCCTGCATGGCGTTCGGCAGAAGAGCCTCGCGATCCGGCAGCCGGTCTTCGACGCGCGCGACGTGGTTCGCGCGGGGGCTGGTGGACGGCGTGGGTCGCCGTCTGGGGCGCTTCTTCCGCTGGCTCGCGCGCGGTCCCCGCCGCGATGGCGAAGAGCCGCGCAGCCGCTGGCGTCGGTTCGCATCGGGGCTCGCGCGGGTCGCTACCGCGCTTCTGCTGGCCAGCACGCTGTCGGTCGCCCTCCTGCGCTGGGTCCCGCCGGTCACCACCGCCTTCATCCTCCGCGAGCGCGCGTTCGGCGACACGCCCGTGGCGCACTACTGGACCCCATGGCGCCAAATCTCGCCTGACGCCGCGCTGGCGGTGGTCGCGTCCGAGGACCAGCGGTTTCCCATCCACCACGGATTCGACCTCGTCGAGATCGAGAGGGCGATACAGGGGGGCGCGCGACGCGGCGCGAGCACGATCAGCCAGCAGGTGGCGAAGAACCTCTTTCTCTGGCCGGGCGGAGGCTACTTCAGGAAGGGCATCGAGGCCGGGTTCACGGTACTCATCGAGGCGATGTGGCCCAAACGAAGGATCCTCGAGGTCTATCTGAACGTGGCCGAGTTCGGACCCGGCGTGTTCGGGGTCGGCGAGGCGGCGCGCCGCTACTACGGGAAGGAGCCGGCGGCGCTCACCGCGCGCGAGGCCGCCCGGCTGGCGGCCGTCCTCCCGAGCCCGAAGCGGATGTCGGTCGCGAACCCGGGACCCTACGTGACGAGACGCACGGATCAGATCCTCGCCCAGATGCGACAGCTCGGGGGCCGATCGTACCTCGAGGGGCTGTGACTCGCACGTCAGCCGCCCGAGAACGTGGCGTCCGTTCGCGTACCCGACTCACACCGACGAGATTCTCGCCAGCCGAGGAGGCCGTCCCGTGACCAGCGAGTTGAAGCTCAGAATCCAGACCGACCTCATCGCGGCCCGAAAGAACCGCGACAAGCCGAGGACGCTCGTCCTGTCTACGGCGCTGTCGGAGATCCGAAACAGGGAGATCGACCTGGGCGCGGAGATCGACGACGAAGGCGTGACCCGGGTCCTCACGCGGGCGATCAAGCAGCGGCGTGACGCGTCCGAGCAGATGAGGCGAGGGGGGCGCGGGGATCTGGCGGACACCGAGGACGCTCAGGCGGCCGTGCTGGGCGAATACCTGCCGGAAGGAATGAGCGAAGACGAAGTGCGCGCCATCGTCCGGGAGCTCATCTCCACTGGTGTGACCCGGATGGGGCCGCTCATGGGACAGGTGATGCCGAGGATCCAGGGCCGTTTCGACGGCAAGGAGGCCAACCGGATCGTTCGGGAAGCGCTCGAGTCCGAGCAGAGGTGACCCGGCGGTTCAACTCCCCGGGCG
>JAWWCR010000016.1:0-44303 GCA_033720355.1 Gemmatimonadota bacterium | reverse complement strand
CGATGGAAGCTGGGGGTACCCGAAGCCGGTGGCCTAACCTTCGGGAGGGAGCCGTCGAAGGTAAACTCAGTGACTGGCGCTAAGTCGTAACAAGGTAGCCGTAGGGGAACCTGCGGCTGGATCACCTCCTTTCTAGGGAGCTGTTCTCTCAGGCGCGATCCGAGACTTCGGTCGAGGAGAGCGGAAGAGAGACACACCTGGACCAACCTGACGTCACTCGCACTTCTTGTAATAGATCGAACGCCCCCGTGTGCTCCGGCATGCGGGGGCGTTTCGCGTGCAGTCAGGGTTGATTCTCGATCGGAATCATGAGGTGGACGTAGGGCGTGTCCCGCCACATCACCCACGGCCCCGAACCGGGCATTGTGGGGAGCCCCTCGAGATCGGCCTCGCGTGGAACGAGCAGCATGATGTGCGGCGCTCCATCGGTCATCCACTCGTTTCCCGCGTCGGGGCCCGTGGCGAACGGGTCGACGTTGCTGGCGGGGAAGTCGCCCTGAAGCATGTATCCGATCCCCACCCGTTCGACGGCGGGAGGCGCCTCCGCACCCGACATCCATGCGCCGGCCCATTCAAGCCATGATCCGTCGAGGCACATCGGGCTGTCGCCCGGACGGTCCGGGTCGTCGGGCATACAGACCCACCCGTTCGATCCCTCCCTCAGGACGGTCTGGTCGAGTCCGACGACGGTCGCTTCACCGCTGACCTCCGAGGGGGCGGCACTCACGGCGTTCTCGATCAGAGCACCGCGGTCCTGTGCCGTGGCGAGCGCGGGGGCGATGAAAACCGTGAGCAGCGGGAGTACTCCTGCCGACCATCTCATATCCGTCTCCCTGGTCTCGAGGAAGGCCACCCGCACCCGGGAAGAGGGTCGGGCCGGCTACCCACGAAGGTGCTCGACGTGAATCACCGCGGCAATCCGCGAGCCGGCCCCGGGCGAACGCCCGTCCCGTTGCGCGCACGGCGTGGCGGCGGTGACCTTGGGCGTATGCGTACCGGTCTCCTCTTCGACGACACGCCGCCCGCGATCGAGGATCGTCTGATCGAGGGCTACAGACGGATGTCGCCCGCCGACAAGCTCGGTCGCGTGGCCTCGCTGAACCGGGCGCTGGTCGAGCTGGCCCGCGCGCGTATCCGCGACCAGTACGGCGGCGGTATCTCCGAGCGGGAGCTGCGGCTCCGGGTGGCGGCTCTGACCCTGCCGCGGCGCATGATGATCGAGGTCTTCGACTGGGATCCCGAAGAGATGGGTTACTGAGGAGTGCAGGACGTCCTGACCATCGCCCTCCTCGTCGAAGAGCTGCTCGATCGAATGGGCGTGCGCCACGTCGTGGGCGGTTCTCTCGCGAGCTCCCTGCACGGGATTCCCCGAGCGACGCAGGACATCGACTTCGTCGCGGACCTGAGGGACGAGCACGTTTCCGAGCTGGTCCGCGGGCTGCTGCCGAGCTTCTACGTCGATGAAGAGGCCTCGCGTGAGGCCGTGCGCGACCGCACCCGGTTCAACGCGATCCACCTCGAGACGATGTTCAAGGTCGACGTCTACGTCCCCGAACGGGACGCGGCACTCGACGATCAGCTGGCGCGGGGCCGTCCGTACGACGTGCACACTGTGCATCCCGGCCGTCTGATCGTCGCGTCGCCGGAGGACACGATCGTCCAGAAGCTCCGCTGGTTTCGGCTCGGAGACGAAGTGTCCGAGCGCCAGTGGCGTGACGCCGCCGGCGTGATCAAGGTCCAGGGAGATCGCCTCGACGCGGAGTACCTGACGCGGGCGGCCGATCGGCTCGGGGTGGGGGACCTGCTCGACAGGGTGCTCCGCGAGACGGGGAGCCAGGAGTGAGCGTCACGGACGCCGCGCCCCCCGAGGCAGGCAGCGACGGTGGCGGACCCGGGTTCCGCGCCGGGTTCGTCGCCCTCATCGGGCTGCCCAACGTCGGGAAGTCGACCCTGCTGAACGCCCTCGTCGGCGAGCGGCTGAGCATCGTCACGCCCAAGGCACAGACGACGCGACGCAAGCACCTCGGCATCTACTCCGACGACGGTCACCAGGCCGTGTTCATCGACACGCCGGGGCTGCTCGAACCGCGCTACACGCTCCAGCGCTCGATGCGAGAGGAGGCGCTCTCGGCGCTGGACGACGCGGACGTCGTGGTCGCGATCGTCGATGCCGGGTACGAGCCATCGATCGACTGGGTGAGCGAGTTCAGCCCGGCGATTGAATCGCCCAAGTTGTTGTGTATCAATAAGTGTGACCGCGTCAGTGAAGGCGATGTCGACGTGATCGAAGCCCGGACCGCGGATGCGGGGTGGGTCGGCGTGGTCCGCACGACCGGGACTCGAGGGGAGGGCGTCGAGGCTCTTCGGGAAGCGATCCTCGCCGAGCTGCCAGAGTCCCCCCCCTACTACCCGGTCGACGAGCTGTCCGACGCCCCGGTTCGCGACTTCGTGGCCGAGATGGTGCGCGAGACCTGTCTCGAGGAGCTGTCGCAGGAGGTCCCGTACTCGGTGGCCGTGCAGATCGAGCAGTTCAGGGAACGCGCGGGCGGAAGACCCACGTACATCGAGGCCGTGATCTTCGTCGAGCGCGAGTCGCAGAAGGGGATCGTCGTAGGGAAGGGTGGCGCGACGATCCGCCGGATCGGCTCGCGATCACGCGAGAAGATCGAGCGGTTCCTCGATCACGCGGTGTATCTCGAGCTACGCGTGAAGGTACTGGCCAACTGGCGGAAGCGTGCGGACCGTCTTAGGGTCCTCGGGTTCAGAGTTCCCACGGAGGAGGCGTGATGGCGCTCGACCAGCAGCTGCTCGACATCCTGGTGTGTCCGAAGTGCAGGGGCGACCTGGAGCACCGCGTCGAGGGCGACACCGAGGCCCTGATTTGCCACACGTGCGGTCTGCGCTACGAGGTCGATGACGGCATCCCCATCATGCTGATCGACGAAGCGACGCCCATCTGAGCAAGCGACGTTCGGGCGGACGAGGGAAGGGCCGTCCACCGCCTCGAGGTCGAAGCGCCGCGCCGCGCCAGCGTCGCGACAGGAAGCCGTCCGGCCGGGGACGACCCGCCGCCGGCGACCCCGAGCGGGAAAGGGCCGCCTCGTCGGCGGCCGATCCCTTCGGCGTGGTCACCCACCTCACCGACACGGCCACCAGGCCGCTCAAGCCGAAGGAGATCGCTTCGGCGCTCGGCGTCTCGGGCGATGACTATCGCTCGCTGCGCGACTCGATCCGGGACCTCGTCCGAGCCGGCCGACTGTACCGGGTGCGTGGAGGCGCGATCGGCGTCCCGCGCGATCTCGGGCTCGTGATCGGACGGCTCCAGACGATCGAGAGCGGCGCCGGGTTCGTCATCCCCGACGAGGGGGAAGAGGACATCTACGTGCGGCGCCGCGACCTCGGGGGCGCCGTGGGCGGCGACCGCGTCACCGTTCGCATCGAGGAGCGGGCGGCGAAAGGGCCGCGCGGACGAATCATCGAGGTCGTCGAGCGCGCCTTCAGGCGACTGGTCGGCGTGATCCGCGTCCGCGACGGGTACGCCTGGCTCGACGTGTCAGAGCCTCGCGTCGACATCGACCTCTACATCCCGGGCACCGAGATGGGCGGGGCCTCGGAGGGCGATCTCGTCGTGGCCGAAGTGACCTCGTGGGAGACGTCCGAGCCGACACCGGTCGGTCGGGTCGAGCGCGTGATCGGTCGTCCCGGCGCGCCGGGGTCCGATGTTCTCGCGATCCTCATCGGGTACGGGCTCGCCGAGGAGTTCCCGGATGACGTGATGACCGAGGCCCGCACGCTCGCTTCGCGCGGTGTCACGGAGGACGACGTGGCGGCGCGCGAGGACTTCCGCGAGGCCCGGATCGTCACGATCGACCCCGCCGATGCGCGTGATCACGACGACGCGCTGTCGATCGCCCGGCTCGAGGACGGGACCCTGGAGGTGGGCGTCCACATCGCCGACGTGTCGCACTACGTCCGCCCCGGCACGGCGCTCGACCAGGAGGCGTGGGAGCGCGGCACCAGCGTATATCTGGTCGACAGGGTCGTTCCGATGCTACCCCACGAGCTGTCGAGCGACCTGTGCTCGCTCGTCCCCGGGGAGGATCGGCTGGTCACCTCGGCGATCCTCCACCTCTCAGGCGACGGCGAGCTCCTCGGCACGCGGTTCACGAAGGGCGTGATCCGCAGCGCGCAAAAGCTCTCGTACCAGCAGGCCCAGGCGATCCTCGAGGGCGAGGCGGATCCCGCTACCGACGCGGACCCCGAGCTACGCGACGACCTGCGCGAGCTTCTGCGGCTGAGCGTGGCGTTCCGAAAACGGCGCCGCAAGCGGGGGAGCCTCGACTTCGATCTGCCCGAGTCGCGCGTGGAGCTCGACGACGAGGGCGTCCCGGTCGACGTGAAGCGGCTCGAGCGGCTCGAGGCGCATCGGCTCATCGAGGACTGGATGATCGCGGCGAACGAGGCCGTGGCCCGCTGGTCGCTCGAGGAAGCCGTGCCGGCCCTCTACCGGATCCACGAGGACCCGCCGGCCGAGAAGCTCGAGGAGATCCGGGTGCTCGCTGCCGAGTTCGGGCTGTCGTTCCCGGCGAAGAACGCGCGCCCCCGGGACTTCCAGCGGCTGCTCGAGGCGGCCGAGGGGAAGCCGGAGGGCCCGCTCGTCTCGATGGCGGTGCTGCGCAGCCTCGCCCAGGCGAAGTACGCGCCGTCGAACGAGGGCCATTTCGGGCTCGCGTCATCCGCCTACCTGCACTTCACGTCGCCGATCCGCCGGTACCCCGACCTCGTGGTGCACCGGCAGCTCACCGCCTGGTTCGACGAGCCGGCGAAGGCCCGCTCGATCGACCGCGACTGGCTCGCGCTCACGGCACGTCAGGCGTCGGCGAGGGAGCGCGTCGCCGTCGAGGCCGAGCGCGACTCGGTGGATCTCAAGAAGGTCGAGTTCATGGAGCGGCACGTCGGAGACGAGTTCGAGGCCACGATCAGCGGGGTGGCCGGGTTCGGCTTCTTCGTGACCCTGGCGGACTACGACATCGACGGACTTGTCCACGTGAGCGAGATCGGGGACGACTACTACCGGGTCGACCCGCTCAAGCACGCCCTCGTGGGCCGACGGACGAAGCGCCAGTTCCGGCTGGGAGACGAGGTTCGCGTCCAGGTCGTGCGGGTGGACCGCGAGGAGCGGAAGATCGACTTCACGTTGATCGAGGAGCCCCGGCAAGGTGGTGCTCACCCGAAAAAAGGTGGCGCGAAACGGAAGAAGACGGGACGCGGTCGCTAACCGATCTCTCTCAGGATTTCCTCCAGGCGATCCTGCGCGGCCCTTACGTCGGGCTGAAGCTCGGCATCCGCGTCGGCCCATAGCTCCGTGAAGCGGGCATAGAACACCGCTGCCTCGGAGAGGTTGCCCGCCTCGTCGTGGAGCTGCGCCAGCCGCTGGATCGCCCGACCCAGCCGGTGCGCGTCCGTGAAGCCTCGCGAACCCGAGGGCACGGTCACGCCCTCCTCGTAGTAAACGCGCGCCGAGTCGGCGACCCCCGCGCGGTCGAAGGCACGCCCGAGACTGAGACTCCGGCACTCGGGACAGAATCGGCCGTCCATCTGACGGAGTTGCTCCAGCGCCGCCGCCGTGTCGCCCTCGGCCTCCGCCACCGAGCCGTGCGCCTCGCGGCGCAGCAGATCGAGAAACGGATCGCCGCCGGCGAGCGGCCACACCTCTTCGTCGAACGCGTCGAGCCAGCGTCGAGCCTCTGCCCGGCGGCCCGCCTCGGCGTACACGATCGCGAGCTGCGCATAAGGCCGATCGAACGGAGAGAGGCCATCGACCGGGGCCATCGCCTCAGCCTCGCGCATCCTGTCCAGCGCCCGCTGCGGGTCACGGCGCACCCCGATCTCGAAGCGGGCGCGCCGGACCTGGCTCTCCCAGACCCGACCCGGCAGCCGCCGCTCGGCTTCGATCGCGGCGCGCTCCTCGAGCAGCTCATCCGCCTCGGCAACGCGTCCCCGCGTCCCGACCGATAGCGCCCGCAGCAACCGCGCCTGTGACTGGAGACCGGGATCGCCGGTCTGAGCATCGAGCGCATCGATATGCGCATCCGCCGTCTCGTAGTCCCCGATGGCGAGCATCGCGACGGCCCCCCAGTCGTGGCTGCTCGGTGTGGGGAACCTCGCGTACATCTCGTCGAACAGCTCGCGCATCTCGTCGGGCCGGCCGAGCGAGGCGAGCGCGAACAGCGAGTTGACGTAAGGGTTGGTCGATTGGCCACCGTCCGAGCCGATGTCCCGTCGGAAGAGCTCGAGCGCCTGTTCGTGGTCTCCGAGCGATTGGTAGACTATGCCGAGATTGTTGAGCGCGGGGCCGAGCGAGTCGATCGCGAGGGCATTCTCGTAGGCCGTCACGGCCCGATCGAGCTGCGCCGATGCATACGTGTAGTACGTGCCCTCGGTGATGTACCGCTCATGATCGGTGAGCCGATCGCGAAGCTCGAAGGCGCGCGTGAACGCCTCCACCTGCCGCTCGCGCTGCTCTCCGAGGATGAAGAGGGCGATCCCGAGCTTCCGGTGCGCCATCGCGAACGTGGGGTCGATCTCGATCGCCTCCTCGAGGAGCGATACGGCCCTCTGGCGGCTTCCACCCGTGACCATCAGCCGCTCCGCCTCCGAGTACTTGTCGAGCGCATCGAAACTGGCCGTGGTCACCCGCTCGAGCGGCGCGGCCCGCGCGATCGAACCGAGCGGCTCGCCGATCCGCTCGCGGAGACGCTGTGACAGGGCATCGATCGCGTCGAGCAGGTCGTCCTCCGACGCGGTCTCGCGGTGCGAAACGAGGACCGCCCCGTCGCCGGCGGCCACCACCTGCCCCGTGAGGAGATAGCTCGAACCCGCGACGCCGATCTCGCCGGCGATGACCGCCGGGAACCCCTCCCGCTGCGCGAGCTCGCGGGCGAGCTCGAGATCGAGTAGCGCCTCGGGGTCGCGTTCCATGCGCCTGAGCGCCTGAGTGATACGCGCGGGATCCACCACGCGTACCGTCGGCGACTCGCTGAAGTCGATCCGAAACGCCTCGGTCAGGGTGCGGGCCAGCGCCGGGTCCGCCCCCGAGGCCGCGAAGTCCGAGATGACGACGGCGGCCCGGTCATCCAGCATCCCCTTCGCGACGAGCGTGCCGGCCGCGCCGATCCCCGCCGCGCGGAACGCGAGCCAGACGCCGATGCCACCGGCCAGCAGCGCGAAGGCCCCCAGGCCCCCCAGGACCGCGTTTCTCCAGGTGAGCATGTGTCCGCGCCGACCGGCCGCCTCCGATCGCTCCCGCGGGTTCGTGGCGGCCCCTGTAGTCCCCGCCGCGTTGTCCCCGGGGGATGCCGCCGGAGCGCCCGCCCCGGCCGCCCGCTGACCGCCCTGGATGTACGCCGTCGCCAGGACGACGGGCAAACCGATGAGGAGGAGGACGAGCGCGACCGGAAACACCCAGTCGGGGAGCGCGACGTTGTCGGCCAGCACGTCGACCACCTGGAGGACGAGCCACGCCGCCGCGATGTAGAGACCGAGGACCTGCCACATCGAGCGGTGGTGGACCTCGCGCAGGACTCCCCTCACCGCGCCTCCCCGTCCGGACTCGCGCCGGAAACGATCATGGACGACCCGCGAGCAGGGCCTGCGTCCGCTCCCGCGCTCTGTCCACGCGCGGCTGGAGTCGATCGTCGGCCCCGGCCCACAGCCGCGCGAGACGGGCGTAGTAGTCTGCCGCCTTCGCCGTCTCGCCCTCCGCTTCGTAGAGCTGCGCCAGTCGCTCGATCGTCGGGCCGAGGTGCCACGGGTCCGTATCGCGCGCGCGGAACAGGAAGGGGGTCTCCACGTACCGCGCGTAGATCGCGATCGCCGAGTCGCGCATGCCCGCCCGTTCGTACGCCTCACCGAGCTGGGGCAGGGCGCACAACAGACAGACGAATCGGTCGGAGGCGCGCGTCGCCTCGATCGCCGCCCGGGCGTCGCCGCGGGCCAGCGCGATGGCGCCCCGCACGCGGTCGAGGTCCGACCGCTGCTCGGCCGAGTGGATCTCGGGTGGAACGGTCTCGACGAACCGGTCGATGAGGCTCTGCGCTCGATCCGCCCGCCCCGCGCCCGCGAAGACCTCCGCCAGGGCGAGATACGGCCGGTCGAGCGCGTCGAGGTCCTCGAGCGGGTGTTCCCGCAGCACGAAGTCGATCGTCGTCAGCGCGCCCGGTGGATCGTCGGTAACATGCAGGAACATGTTGGCGAGACGCGCCCCCTCGACGATTGCCGCCGCTCGCAGACCACGCTCGACGTTTGACGCCAGCGCGTCGCGATAGTGCGTCTCGGCTTCCTCGAGCCGGCCCTGGATCGCCGCCAGGGCGGCCAATTCCTCGCTGGTCCGCGTCCGCCAGTAGGGGCTCGCGGTCTCCGACTCCCGAAGGGCCACGAGGCGTCGCCGCGCCTCCTCGTACTCTCCGGCCGAGGCCCACAGCTGCACCTCGTGCTCGCGGGCCGTCGGGTCGTCGATGAGCCACGGGTGCGCCTCGATGTGCTCGACGGCCTCGTCGAAGGCGCCCTGGTTCCCGTACGCCCAGATCAGGTTCATGAACGGGATCGCAGCGGTGCTGTCGACCTCGAGCGCCCGGATCAGCAGCGGAATCGCACCTGCCTCGTCACGCATCTCGAGGTGCAGGACGCCGAGGTTGTTGAGCGCGGTTCCCTCGGTCGGTTCCAGATCGAGAAGCGTCTGGTACGCCTCGACCGCGAGATCCGTGTCGCCGGTCGCGTTCGCGTGGTAGGCGGCCGTCGCGAGATAGCGCTCCCTCGCCGAGAGCCGATCGCGGTGGCTGTACGCCTGCTCGAGGGCCTCGTAGACCCGGGCGCGCTCCTCGCCCCGGTTGTTGAGCACGATCCCGAGCTTTCGCCACGCCATCGCGAAGTCCGGATCGAGCTCGAGCGCCTCCTCCAGCAGCAGCTGGCCGCGATCGTTCGCCCCCTCGATGTCGATCGCCCGAATGGCGCTGGAATACAGTCGCAGCGCATCGAGGTTCGCCGTCGTCACCCGCTCGAGCGGCGCCGACCGTCCGATCGAGCCGAGGGGCTCGCCGATGCGCTCGCGGACCTTCTTTGCCAGCTCATCCACGGCCTCGACGACGCGGTCGGCGTTTCTGGCCGAGACGCGTTGCGATACGAGCACGGCCCCATCGTCCGCGTCGAGCACCGAGGCCTGGATCACGTATCCCGAGCCGACCTCGCCGATCTCTCCGGCGACGACGACACGTACCTCTTCGCGGACGGCGACCTCGCGCGCCAGATCGGCGGTCAGCGCCGCATCGGGCTCGAGCTCCATGCGGGTCAGCGCGGCGCTCACCGCTCTCGGAGAGTGGATGCGGACCGTCGGCGACTGCGCGAGATCCAGACGCATCCCCTCCGTGATGGCCGTGGCCAGCTCGGCCAGCTCGGGCGGGCTCGCGAAGTCCGCCACGATCAGACGCTCGCGGTCGTCGAGCGTACCCGCGGCGACGAGGGTGGCCGCCGGCCCGATTCCGGCGGTCCTGAGGATCATGTAGATCGCGGTGATCACGGCCAGAATCACGAACGCGCTGGCCCCGCCCATGATCGTGTTCCGCCAGGTGAACAGGCGGTCTACGGTCCATGGGCGACGCTTCTTCGTCGTGGCGCCCGCGGGGGCGGCCACCTCCGCTGTCGGGCCGCTGGCCGGTGCGGATCCCATCGGGGCTTCTCGGCCCGTGCCGCCCGGGTCCCGCGGCGCCCCTTCCGGCGACGGCGCCCCGCCTTCGGGGTGCAGGTCGAGTCGGGGCCACGAGGCGCGCGGCCCGCGCTGGATGGACGCCGTCGCGATGAGGGCCGGGAGGAGGAGGACGAGGATGACCGCCGCGGTCGGCTCGACCCAGTCGGGCAACCCGACCGTGGTCGACAGCACCTCGAACGTCTCGAATAGGAGCCAGACGAACACCAGGTACCCCACCACCACCTGCCACAGGGAACGCCGGTGCAGCTCTCCGATCAGTGCTTTGAGCGCCATGGGGTCACTTCCATCCTGTCGTGCTCGCCCCCCTCGCCCCTCCCGTCCCGGTTCGAATCATCCGATCTGTCGCAGCAAGGTCTGCAGCCGTTCGTCCGCGGCGCGGACTCGAGGCTGCAGCTCGGAATCGGCTTCCGCCCAGAGCTCCACGAACGCCGCGTAGTGTCGGGCCGCATCCTGAGCGTCCCCCCTCTCGTCGTAGAGCAGCGCCAGTCGTTCGTGCGCGGATGCCAGGAAGAACTGGCTCTCGTATACGTCGAACAGGCTCGGCGTCTCGACATATCGCTCGTACCCGGCGATAGCCTCGTCCACACGTCCGGCGAGATCGTTGGCGCGCGCCTCGAGGAGACAGCCCCAGCATTCGACCCGAGGCAGGCCGCGAAGCGCTTCCAGGGCGGCGTCGAAGTCCCGTTCGGCGATGTGCGCCGAGGCCTCGCTCTCGCGTGCACGCGACGCCTCGAAGGAGCGGAACTCGTCGGGCACGGTACTCTGCCACTCGTCGAGAAGGCGGCGCGCGGATGCGGCGTCTCCCGCGCTCGCGTACGCGTAGGCCAGGTCCACGTACGGGCGATCGAGGGGGTCAAGCGTGTCGAGGGGCCGGTCGGCCTCCGCCTCCCGGATCACGGAGAGGGCGCGCACCGAGTCACCGCGCACGAGCGCCTGCCCGGCCCGAACCGACATCAGCCAGAAGTGATCCCCGGTATCGACGTCCTGTTGCGCCCGGAGATAGTCGACCACCCGACCGTCCGCTCTCCGAAGCCGTCCGTGGATCCCCTCGATCGCGGCGGCGAGGTCCATCCAGTCGAGGCTGTTCGCCGCCATCTCGGGTCGGGCCGCGGCCACCGAATCGGCGATCGCCGTCGCGGCCGGATAGTCCCTGCGGGCCGCGGCCGCGACCGCGAGGAGCCACGAAGAGCCGGGATGGGTGGGGAGCCGCTCGACCGCCTGCTCCGCCGTGGCCGAGGCGTCGTCGAACCGACCCAGGGCCACCTGGGCGCGAGCCAGCGCCTGGAAGGAGCAGAACCCGCACGTCGGAGCCGCGACGGCACGCCGCGCGGTCTCCTCGGCACGCTCGAGATCTCCCTGACGCATGTACAGACCCGAGACCCACGTCAGCGTCGACCCGTCGCCCGGGTGCTCCGCCAGGAGACTCTCGAGGGCCGCGACCGCGCGGTCCCATTCTCCGCGGAGCCAGTGGTACGAGGCGATCGTGTAGAACCGCTCCCGGTCGCTCATCCCGTC
This sequence comes from Gemmatimonadota bacterium, assembly GCA_033720355.1. Classification (GTDB taxonomy): domain Bacteria; phylum Gemmatimonadota; class Gemmatimonadetes; order Palauibacterales; family Palauibacteraceae; genus Palauibacter. The sequence goes on along the minus strand of JAWWCR010000016.1, from coordinate 33,025 downwards.
CCGCATGGCATAGGCCCGGTCGGTCATCGCCACTTCAACCGATCGATCGTGCGAGAGCTCGCCGAGCTTGAGGTACGCCATGCCGAACGTGCTGTCGGCACGGATGGCCTCCTCGTACAGCAACCGCGCCTTCTCGGACTCGCCCTCGACCTCCTCCGCGTAGATCGCCAGCGAGTAGCTCTGGAAAGCCTCGAATGACCCCGTGGTGACCCGCTCGCGTGGCGGATCCGCGCGGATGGTCCGCAGCGACTCTCCGATCCGCTCGCGCAGCTTCTTGGAAAGCTTGTCGATGGCCGGAAGGAGGTCGTTCGCATCGTCGGCGCTCACGCGGTGCGACACGAGCGCCGCGCCCGTCTCGACGTCGATGACCTGTCCGGAGATCGCGTAGCCATCGCCCACGGCGCTCAGCTCGCCGGCGACGAGCGCCCCGATCCCTTCGCGTCGGCCGAGCTCGCGCCCCAGATCGAGACCGAGCGGCGAAGACGGGGGACGCTGCATCCGCTGGAGGGCGTCGCGGACGAAGACGGGCTCCGCCAGCGTTACGACGGGCGACTCCGCCAGATCCGACCGGAGCGCCTCGGTGGCCGTGCGGGCCAGCGTGGAGTCCCCGGTCGGGCTCGAGAACTGCGTGAGTAGGATTCGCGGGCGCTCCTCGAGAAGGCCCTGCGCGACCAGCGTACCGGCCGGCCCGATCCCCGTCGCGCGCGAGATGAAGTACCCGGCCGTCACGACCCCTAGCAGCGCGAACGCGCCGAGTCCCCCGAGGGCGGCGCGACGCCACGTCAGGAAACCCCGTAGCGGTGTCCCGGCGGACGGAGCTGTCCGCGGCGGGGCGCCCTGCGGCCCCGCGGTCGGCGCCTCGGTCGAGACGGCGGTCCGGTCCGCCTCGTCGTCTTTCGTGACACTGCCCGGACCGACGGCCGTCTCGGCCGCGGAACCGACGACCCCGCCCTGGACGATCGCCGTCGAGAGCACGATGGGGAGGCCGATCGCGAGGAGGCCGAACGCGGCACCCGGGAACCAGTCCGGGAGCCCGATCGTCGAGTTCAGGGTGTCCACCACCTGGAGCGCGATCCACGACCCGGCCAGATAGACGCCGAGCACCTGCCAGATCGACCTGCGGTGGATCTCCGTCAGGAGCTTCTTCATCACCCGATCTCCCTGAGGATGGCGTCGAGACGCGTCTGCGCGGCGCGCACCCGTGGTTGAAGCTCCTCGTCGGCCGTCTCCCACAGACCGACGAACTGCGCGTAGTAGTTGGCGGCCTCGCGCAGGTTGCCGGCCTCGTCGTGGAGACGGCCGAGCTCCTCGAGCGCCGGGCCGAGCCGGGACCCGTCCCTCTCGAGTCGGAACAGCTCGGGTGTCTCCACGAACGCCTGGCCGTACTCCATGATCAGATCGGGGTTGCCCACCGTGCGCGCGGCCTCCAGACGGAGGTTCGGGAGGCAGGTCGGGCAGTTCCCGAAATACAACCCCTCCACCCGCCGGAGGGCGCCCCGCCCGTCGCCCTCCGCGATGTCGATCCAGGCCTCCGACACGACGTATGCCGGCTCTCGGGTCGCGGCGGGATAGGCGGCGGTCCAGCGGGCCTGAAACTCCCGGGCGCGGTCGGGACCGTCGAGACGGGCCGCGAGCTCGACCAGGTCCTCCCACGGCGGATCCAGCGGTCCCATTTCGCCCAGAGGGTATCGATCGAGCGCGTCCGTCCACGCCCGACGGGCGGAGGCCAGGTCCTCGCGCACGTCGAGCTCGATCCGGGCGATCGTGAGCGCCTGGTCGAGCGCCCTCCCGGCCCCGAGGTCGCGGTCGACGCGCTCGGCTGCCTCCTGCAACGTCGCTCCCGCCGCGAGACGGCCCCGCGTGAACGCGTTCGCCGTGCGGACCCGCCCCGCGAACGACTCATCGAGCCGGTTGCCGGGCCGAACCGTCACCGCGACACGCGCGAGGCTGTCGCTCTCGTCGTACCGGCGGAGCGCCGACGACCGCGCAGCCTCGAACAGATAGGGGAGGGCATTCCCGGGCAGCGCCGCGGCCCATGAGGCCAGGGTCTCGCCCGCCTCGTCGTACATGCCCGCCCGCCCCTGCGCGACGCTCAGGTTCGAGTACCCGTTCTGCACGCCGGGGGTGAGCTCGATCGAGCGGGCGAGCAGCCGGCGCGCCTCCTCCTCGTCCCCGAGGTCGATGCCGAGGATGATCCCGAGGTTGTTGAGCGCCCACGTGTCGTCCGGGTCGATCTCGAGCATCTGCCGGTACGCGTCGGCCGCGCGCCGCCGGTCGGCCTCGACGTTGTCGAAGTATCCGGCCGTGGTCAGCAGACGCTCGCGGGTCGTGAGCCGGTCCCGATGGCGATAGGCGCGCTCATACCCCTGGATCCCGCGGGAATACTCGCCCAGCGCGCCGCCTCCGGACGTGTGGATCGCGCCGAGCTTTCGCCACGCCATCGCGAAGCTCGTGTCGATCGCGATGGCCTCCTCGAGAAGATCCGCCGCCTGTCGATCGTCGCCGCGGTCCGAAAGGACGATGGCGCGCGAGTAGAGCCGCAGGGCCTCCAGGTCTCCCGTGGTCACCGTCTCGAGGGCCGGGGTCGAGGCGAGGTCGCCCAGCGACTCCCCGATCCGTTCACGGAGCTTCTTCGAGAGCTGGTCGATGGCGCCGATCAACTCCGAGTCGTCATCCGCCGTCACGCGCTCGGCGACGAGCACCTCGCCCGTCTCGGCCGTGAGGATCTGCGCGGTGAGGACGTATCCCGTGCCCGCCGGAGTGACCTCGCCCGAGATGACGGCCGGCATCCCTTCACGCTGCGCCAGCTCCCGACCCGTCTCCAGCTCGATGCCCTCATCCGGAGGACGCTCCATGCGGACGAGCGCCGCCACGACGGACCCGGGATCGGCGAGGCGGATCGCGCTCGACTGGCCCAGGTCGACGCGGATGGCCTCGGTCGCCGCGCGGGACAGCGAGACGTCCTCGGCCTCGAAATCGGTGAGCAGGAGCGTGGCCCGCTCCGCGAGAAGCCCCTTCGCCACCAGCGTACCGGCCGGCCCCACCCCGAGCGAACGGAGGACTACCCAGCCGACGAGCGAGACGCCCAGAAGCGCGAAGGCGACGACGCCGCCTGCGATCGCGCGGCGCCAGGTGAACAGCTTTAGGGCGCCCGTTGACGGCCGCCCGACCGCCCGGTCCGGGGCAGGGGGCTCGGCCCGGGCGCCCGCCGGGGCAGGCGCGACGTCGGCGGCTGCCTCCTCCGATCTCTCCGCGCCGGCCTTCGCCGGACGTCGCCCGACACCCTCCTGCACGAAGGCGGTGGCCAGCACGATGGGCAGACCCAGCACGAGGAGGATGACCGAGAATCCCTGCACCCACTCCGGCAGGCTCATGCTCTCCGAGAGCGTCTCGACGACCTGGAGCGCGACCCACGACGCGGCGAGGTAGATGCCGAGCACCTGCCAGAGCGATCGCCGGTGTATCTCGTGGATGAGGTCTCGCATCACCCGATCTCCTGCATGATCGCCTGCAGCCGCTCGTCGGCCGCGCGCACCCTGGGCTGGAGCGGCGGATCGGCATCCGCCCACAATTCGACGAATCTCGCGTAGTACTCGGCGGCTTTCGGCAAGTCACCCTTCTCATCGTAGAGCTGCCCGAGACGCTCGAGATACCGGGCCCGGTCCGTGGCGTCCCAGTACACCCGGTCCACCCACGTCATATCGACGTAGTCCTCGTAGACCGCGATCGCCGAGTCGGCCATCCCCGCGCGCTCGTAGGCGTCCGCGAAGTACGGGTGGACGCAGGGGATGCAGCCGCCGCGGTCGCTTCGCCGAATCAGATCGAGAGCTTCGTCGGTCCGCCCCTCCGCCGTGGCGATCGCCGCCTGCGACCGCAGGTAGTCGTTCGCGACCCCGCGCCCGCGCTGGTCCGCGGGAACGGACGACTCGAATGCCGCGAGGAACTCCCGCGCCGGTGCGAGACGACCCGCCTGGGCGTACAGATCGCCCAGCTCCAGATAGGGTCGATCCGCCGCCGGGAGCGTCTCGACAGACTCTCGCGCGAGGACGGACTCGACCCGCGAGAGGGCGGCGGCCGTGTCTCCGAACACGATCAGATCGCCCCAGGCGAGGGTCAGCGCGTGCTCGAGGGCCGCGCCCGGCAGCCCGCGCCGACGATCGGCGTCCTCGGCGAGGGCCAGCCGGCGCTCGGCCTCCTCGAACCGACCGTGCGCCGCCTCGACCATCGCGATCAGCTCGTGCACGAGCGACTCGTAGAACGGATCCCCCGTCCGACGCTCCAGAAGCCCCGTCCACTCATCGATCGCGGCGTCGTATTCCCCCTCGAGGACGCGGAGCTTGCCCCGATACTCGTCGACCGTCGCATAGCCCGGGAAGGCGGTCGCGACCGAGTCGAGCGACGCGTCCGCCGCGTCGAACCGTCCCAGCTGGACCTGCGGCCACACGGCGTTCAGCCACGGGAAAGGGGACGACCGCTCGGCCGTCGCGGCCCGGAGGTACAGCTCCTCGGCTCGCTCGAAATTCCGGAGCTGGAACTGGACGATCCCCAGGTTGTTGAGCGCCGGGTAATAGGTGGGGTCCGATTCGAGGAGGTTCTCGTACGCCGTCACCGCGGCCTGCACGTCCCCGGTCACGTCCGTGTTGTACGACGCGATCGTCATGTACCGCTCAGACGACGTCAGACGGTCTCTGTGGTTGTACGCGCGAATCAGCGCCTCGATGCGTCGGTCGCGCTGTTCGAAGCGGTTGCCGAGCGTGACGCCCAGCTTCCGGTACGCTGCCGCGAACGCCGTGTCGATCGCGATCGCCTCCTCGAGCAGTGCGATCCCGCGCTCGTCGTCAGCGTCGAACTCGATCGCGCGCACGGCCTGCGTGTACAGCCGGAGGGCCTCGAGGTCCGACGTCGTGACCCGCTCGAGCGGCGGTGTCGCGCGGAGCGACCCGAGCGGCTCGCCGATCCTCTCGCGGAGTCGCCGCGAAAGGCGGTTGATCGCGTCGATGATCCCGTCCGCTCCGTCGGCCGTCTCGCGGTGCGAGAACAGAACCGTGCCGTCCGCCGGCTCGACCACCTGGGCGGTGAGCGAATAGCTCGACCCCACCTGCCCGATCTCGCCGGTGAGCACGGCCTTGACGCCCTCTCGCTGCGCGAGCAGCCGCGCGAGCGTCGCGTCGATCGGCGTGTCCGTCGGGCGTTCCATCCGCGTGAGCGCGCCGGAGATCATGCTCTGTTCGGCGAGTCGGACCGACTCGGACTGCGCCAGATCCACCCGCAGCGCCTCGGTGACCACGCCGGCGAGCAGCTCGTCGTCGGTGCGGTTCGTGAAATCGGCGAGCAGGATGCGGTCGCGCGCTTCGAGGACGCCCTGCGCGACGAGCGTGGCGGCGGGGCCGATGCCGGCGGTGCGCATGAACACGAAGGCCGCCGTGGCGAGCCCGAGGACCGCGAACGCGCCGACCCCGCCAACGACCGCATTCCGCCAGGTGAGGACTCGCCGGTGCGCACCCCGGCTTGACGCGCGGATGTCCGCAGCCGGGGGATCCGCCGGAGACGCCGGACGTGTCCCCGGGACCGCCCCCTCGCCGGTCGACGCGGGATTCGCGGGCGCCTCCTCACGTTTCTCGCCACCGACGCCCTCCTGAACGAACGCGGTTGCGAGGACGATCGGAAACCCGATGACGAGCAGGACGACGGCCGCCCCCGAAACCCACTCCGGCAGCGCCACGCTGTCGACGACTTCGTTCACGACCTGCAGCGCCACCCACGACCCGGCGACGTAGATCCCGAGCACCTGCCAGAGCGACCGCCGGTGGATCTCGTGGATGATCCTCATCAGCCGATCTCCCTCAGGAGCTCCTGGAGTCGTTCGTCCGCGGCGCGGACGCGAGGCTGAAGCACGGGATCGGCCTCGGCCCACAGCTCGACAAAGGCGGCGTAGTACCGCGCGGCTTCCTGAAGATCGCCGCGCTCGTCGTGCAGCCGGGCGAGCCGTTCGTACGACGGTCCCAGCTCGCCCGCGTCGTTGTAAACGCGGTAGAGATCGTTCTCCTCGACGACGCGCGTGTATGCCGCGATGGCGGAATCGGGACGCTCGGCCGCAAGGTGTGCCTCGGCGATCCAGTACAGACCGCAACGGACACACCGGGTCTCGACCTGTCGGTAGAGATCGATCGCGGCGTCGGGGTCGCCGTCCCTCAGGTTGCGGTCCGCCTCGGCGAGCCGCATGAAGAACTCGCCGAGCCCCCGCGACTCGGGGGGGACCGCCTCGAAGTACTGTTCGGTGAAGGCCCGCGATCGCTCGGTGTCGCCCGCGAGGGCGCTGAGACGCGCGAGCTGGTGGTACGGCCGATCGACGGGATCGAGATCCTCCAGGGGATACCTCGATACCGCATCATCGATGCGCGACAGCGCGGATTCGTGGTCGGAGAGCACCTGTACGTCGCTCCACGCCATCGCGAGCGCGTTGTCCAACGCTTCCGCCGGCAGACCACGCTCCCGGTTCAGACGCTCGGCCTCGGCCACCAGCCGCTCGGACTCGGCCAGGCCCCCGCGCGCGGCGATCGTCGCCGAATAGAGATCCGCCGCCTCGGTTCGCTGGAAGGGGGTCTCGGCCTGCTCGCGGAGCGTCGCGGCCCGCTCGATCGCCTCGTCATAGTCGCGACGCGCCGACGCGAGAAGCGCCCAGTTCGTCCGAATCCGTCCGTCGCCCGGGAACAGCCGCTGCGCCCTGGCGAGCGTCTGTTCGGCCTCGTCGAACTTGCCGAGTCTGACCTCGACCAGGATCACGTTGCCGAAGGCCAGCGAGTTCGACGAATCGGCCTGCACCGAGCGCTCGAGATAGGGTTCCGCGGCGGCCCAATCACCGATGTCGCCGTAGATCCCGCCGAGGTTGTTGAGGGCCCAGGAGTCCTCGGGGTCGAGATCGAGCATGTTCTGATAGGCGATCCGCTGCCGCTCGGTGTCGCCACTCAGGCGGAAGTACGAGGCCTCGGCCAGATAACGCTCGCGAGGCGAGAGCCGGTCGCGGTGTCGGTAGGCGCTTCTAATCGCTTCGACCGAGCGGCTGCGGTTCTCCCCCCGGTTGTTCAGCTCGACCCCGAGCTTCCGGTGCGCCATCGCGAAGGCGCTGTCGCGCGCGATCGCCTCCTCGAGCATGTCGAGACCGCGCTGATACTCGTCCCCCTCGACGAGACGGGCTCCTTCGGTGTAGAGCCGCAGCGCTTCCAGATCGGACGTCGTGACCTGGGCCAGGGCGTCTTCCGCCCGAATCGTCCGGAGCGACTCGCCGATCCGCTCGCGCACTCCCCTCGACAGCTCATCGATCGCCTCGATCACGTCCTCCTCGCCGCGCGCCGTGACCCGCTCGGACGTGAGGATCTCGCCCGTGGCCGGGGCCAGCAGGGTTGCGGTCAGCACGTATCCGGACCCGGCCGGGGATACGTTTCCTGCGAGCACGGCCTTCAGCCCCTCACGCTGCGCGAGCTCGCGCGCGAGGTCCACATCCAGGTGCTCCGCATCCGCACGACCCATCCGCTGGAGCGCACCCGCGACGGCCTCCGGGTCGACGAGTCGCACGACCTGGGACCGCGCGAGATCGACTCTGACGGCCTCGGTGACCGTGGTCGCGAGCGCGGCATCGTCTCCACCGGCCTCGAAGTCGGCGAGCACGATGCGGTCGCGCTCGTCGAGGACTCCCTTGGCAACGAGCGTCCCGGCCGGTCCGACACCGGTGACCCGCATCGCCATCCAGATGCCGGCGCCCACGAGCAGCAGCCCGAACGCGGCGGCCCCACCCAGGAGGGCCCGCTTCCAGGTGAAGAGCTTCTCGGCCCCCGACCTGTCCCTCGGCGGGGGAGGGGGGACCTCGCCCACGTCCGCCAGCGACTGCGGCTCGGCCTTCGGCTCGCGGGTGCTCATCCCCTCGTTGATGAACGCCGTCCCGATCACGATGGGCGCCCCGATCACGAGCAGCATGAGCGCGGCGGGCGAGACCCACTCGGGGAACCCGACGGCGTCGCCGATCTCGTTCACGACCTGGAGCGCGATCCACGATGCGCCGAGATAGATGCCGAGGACCTGCCAGAGCGACCGCCGGTGGATCTCGTGGATGAGGCTCTTCATCAGCCGATCTCCGCCAGGATGGCCTCGAGCCTCGAGCGAGCCGCCTCGACCCGGGGCTGGAGCGGGGGATCGGCCTCTTCCCAAAGCGCGACGAACCGCCCGTAGAACTCGGCGGCGCTCGCCAGGTCGCCCTGCTCCTCGTAGAGCTGCCCGAGCCGCTCGAGATTGCCCGCGAGCACGAACCGGTCGAGTGCCACCAGTCGGAAGAGCCAGGGGACCTCGACGTACCGGCGAAGGGCCACGATCGCCGAATCGGCGCGTCCGGCGGCATCGAACGCGTCCGCGACCCCCTGCGCTCCGCACGCCGTGCAGAAGCCGCGGTCGGCGAGCCGCGCGATCTCGAGCGCCTCCTCGAAACGCCCTTCGTTGATCGCGGCGTAGGCGCGAGCCGCGTCGTATACCTCTGCCTGGACGGGACTCAGGAGCCGGCGGTCGACGTTGGCTTCGAGCTCCGCGAGCAACCGGGCGCCGTCAGGGCTCCCGGCGCGCGCGTAGACGAGCCCCAGGTCGGCGTACGGGCGGGTCAGCGGCGGCAGATCCTCGATCGGGAACCGCGCGAGCGCCGCGTCGAGCGTCTGGCCGGCCCTGCCGGCTCCCAGGGTCCCGAGCTCGATGTCCGCGAGCTCCGCCGAGGTCGTCAGAAAGAGCTCCACGTTCCCGGAGGCGGCCGCCTGCGTCAGCGTCTCCTCCATCACCGACCGAGCCTCCACGACCCGGCCGCGCACCGCGAGCGTGGCCGCCAGGGCCCTTCGCGCGTTGTTGGACGCGGCGGGGTTGCCGGCGTACGCCGTCACCATCTCGCGGGCCAGACGCTCCGCCTCATCGTAGTCCCCCACGGCGGCCGAGAGCATGATCCGCCGGCCCGCCCCTCCGGGGTGCCCGGGGAACCGCACGTCGAACAGCTCGAGCAGCTCGTAGGCCCCCGACGTGTCGCCGCGGGCATAGCGCTCCTGAAGCGCGTTCGTATAGGAGAGCGAGTTCATGGAGTCGACCTCGATCGCCGCCTGGTAATACTCCTGGGCGCGCGCGTGGTCGCGCATGTACCCGTACATCACGCCGAGGTTGTTGAGCGCGTAGACGCTCTGGGGGTCGAGCTCGAGGAGGTTTTCGTACGCATCGATCGCGCCCGGGATGTCGGTGTCGATCTGATAGCGGTACATGGCCTCGATATTGTAGCGCTCGCTCTCGGTGAGCCGGTCGCGGTGCCGGTACGACCGCTCGAGGGCCTCCACAGCGCGCGCGCGTCGCGTGAACTGGTTGTTGAGGATGGTGCCCAGCTTCCGCCACGCCATCGCGAACGCCGTGTCGAGCGCGACGGCTTCCTCGAGCAGGACGACCGCCCGCTCGTCATCGCCCTGAAGATCGAGCGCCCGGTTCGCGGCGGAGTAGCGACGCAGGGCCGCGAGCGAGGGGGTCGTGACGGCGGCGAGGGGTTCTTCTCGTCCGAGCGCGAGAAGCGACTCCCCGATCCTTTCGCGGATCGTGCGCGACAGGGCATCGATCGCGTCGAGGACCGCCGCGTCATCCCGCGCGGTCTGCCGGTCCGAGGCCAGCACGTCGCCGGTCGTGGGGCTCATCAGACGCGCGGAGAGCACGTACCCGCCCCCGGCCCGATCGATGTCGCCGGCGATGATCGCCGGGATCCCCTCGCGCTCGGCGACCTCGCGAGCCAGCGCCAGATCGAGGGTCGCATCGGCCGGGCGTTCCATGCGCCGAAGCGCCGCGGCGACCTCGGTCGGCTCGATCACGGTGACGACATGCGACTGGCCGAGGTCGATGCGGAGAGCTTCCGTGGCCGCGTGGGCCAGCTCCTCGTCGTCCCCGCCGAAATCCGCGACAAGGACGGGCGACCGCTCCTCCAGCACGCCTTTCGCGACGAGCGTCCCCGCCGGGCCGAGCCCCGCCGAGCGCATCACGAGGTACCCCGCGGTGAGCAGCCCGAGAAGGGCGAAGGCGACCACGCCGCCCGTCAGGGCGCGGCTCCACGTCAGCCAGTGGCGGCGCCCCTCGCCGGCCACCGCGGGGCCGCCCGCCTCCGGTCGCGCGGCGTCGGCCGTCGTCGGAGCCGTCCGCTCGGAAGCGCTCGTTCCTCGCCTCGCGTCGTGGGAGCCGCCGGGCGGCTCGGAGCCCGCACCCGTTACCATCCCCTCGTTGACGAACGCGGTCGCGAGCACCACCGGCAGCCCGACGAGAAGCAGGATGAGCGCGAGCGGCGCCACCCACTCTGGCAGCCCGAAGTTGTCGATGATCAGATCGACGACCTGGAGAACCAGCCAGGCGGCGGCCAGATAGATGCCGAGCACCTGCCAGAGCGATCGCCGGTGGATCTCACGGACGAGGTTCCTCATCTAGCCGATCTCCGCCATGATCGCGTCGAGCCGGGTCTGCGCGGCGCGAACGCGGGGCTGCAGCTCGGCATCGGCGTCCGACCACAACTCGACGAACGCGGCGTAGTAGCGAGCCGCGTTCCCGAAGTCGCCGGTCTCGTCGTAAAGCTCGCCGAGGCGCTCGAGAGTGTGGCCGGCGAAGACGGCATCGAAGTGGTACTTCAACGACGCCGGCATCTCGTTGTAGGTCGTGTACGCAGCGATCGCCTCCTCGGTTCGTCCGGCCTCATCGAGGATCGGACCGATCAGCGCGGCGGCGCACTGCGGACAGCCTCCACGGTCGCTTCGCCGCAGAAGATCCAGCGCTTCGTCATAACGGTCCTCCGCCAGCGCGATCATCCCTCGCGCCCGAAGCACATCCCATTCCATCCCACGTTTCGCCTCGTCCGGCAGGGTCGATTCGAGCTCGGCGAGCAGATCGGATGCCCTGTCCGGCCGCCCGGCGACCGCGAACACATTGATGAGGAACGGATAGGGACGGTCCAGCGGATCGATCGTCTCGAGCGGAGTCTCGATGAGGGCGCTCTCGAGACGCGCGAGCCCGCGGGCGGGATCGCGGCGAACCCAGATGTCGAACTGCGCTGTGGTCAGCACTTCCTCGAGGACCTCTCCGGGTAGCCCCCGTTGCCGATCCGTGTTGATCGCCTGCCGGAGCTCCTCCTCAGCGGCGGCGAGCTTCCCCCGCATCGCCCTCAGAGCGGCGAGGGAACGGCTTGTACGCGACCGCCAGAACAGGTTGCCGATCAGCTCGTCCCTGAGTGCTTCCGTCGTCTCGACGGCCGCCGCGTCATCCCCACGACCCGCCTGTAGACCCGCACGCATCTCGGTCACCCAGGGGTCACCGGGGAACAGTCGTTCGGTGCGGGACTGCATCGTGTCCGCCTCGGACAACTTCCCGAGGTCGAGCTGGACGTTGACCGCGTTGGTGAACGGGATGGAGTTGGACGAGTCTACTGCCGCCCCCAGGAGGTAGTTCTCCTCGGCGCGTTCGAAGTCGCGCAGCGCGTAGTACGCCTGCCCCAGGTTGTTGAGAGCCGCCGAGTTGGTCGGGTCGAGGTCCAGAAGGTTCTCGTACGCCGTGATGGCCCGGTCCGCCTCGTTCGTCACGCCGGTATAATAGCTGGCCATCGTCATGTAGCGCTCGATCGGCGTCAGTCGATCGCGCAGTTCGAACGCCCGTGTCATTGCCTGAACCCGGCGGGCGGCGTTCTCGCGTCGGTTACCGAGCTCGACGCCCAGCTTTCTCCACGCCATCGCGAACTCGGGATCGAGCGCGATCGCCTCCTCGAGCAGCGCGACGCCGCGTTCGGGCTGCCCTTCGGCCTCGATGGCGCGGATGGCCTCGGTGTATTTCCGGAGAGCCGGCAGGCTCGTCGTGGTCACCGTCTCGAGCGGCGGCTCCGCCCGCAGCACCGAGTACGACTCGCCGATCCGCGAACGCAGCGCGCCGGACAGCTCGTCGATCGCGTCGAGGAGCTCGGCCTCGTCGGACGCCCGGGCCCGCTCGGACACCAGGACGTCGCCCGTCTCGGTGCCGATCAGCCGCGCCGCCACCACATAGGCGCCCCCGGCTGCCGTTATCTCGCCCTCGACCACCGCGGGGACCCCCTCGCGCGTGGCAGCGTCGCGGGCCAGCTCGGGCGTCAGCGGCTCGTCCGGCGAGCGCTGCATCCGCTGGAGCACTCCCGCGATCTCCGACGGTTCGAGCACCGTGATGACCTGCGACTGGCTGAGGTCTGTCCGCAGCGCGAGCGTGGCGGCCTGCGCGAGACCCGGGTCATCGGCCGTGCTCTCGAAGTCCGCGACGATCACGCCCGCGCGCGCATCCAGCACCCCCTTCGCGACCAGCGTGCCGGCCGGTCCGATGCCGGCCGTCCTCATCGCCATGAACGCGAACGTGCCGAGCCCCAGCACCGCGAACGCTAGCACCCCGCCCATCATCGCGTTTCGCCAGGTGAGCAGCCGCTGGTGTCCGACCGGGTCCGGTGCGGGGGGCGGGGGTACCTCTCCGACGTCCGCGAGCGACTGCTTCGGCGCTTCCTGAGCCTTCGTCGACAGCCCCTCCTGGACGAACGCGGTCGCCATGACGATCGGGAACCCGAGTACGAGCAACGCGAGCGAGAACGGCCGCACCCAGTCGGGCAGGGCAGCGGCCTCCGCGAGCTGCTCGACGACCTGGAGCGCCACCCACGACCCGGCCAGATAGATGCCGAGCACCTGCCAGAGCGAGCGCCGGTGGATCTCGTGGATGAGGTTCTTCATTGCGCGGCACGCCTCAGGTCGCCGAGACGGGTTCGTGCCGCGGCGACCCTGGGCTGAAGGACCGGATCAGCGTCGGCCCACAGCTCGACGAAGGCGGCGTATCGCGCCGCGGCGCTCTCCGCGTCGCCGGTCTCGTCGTACAGCTGCGCGAGACGCTCGAGCGTCGGCGCGCGCCCGAAGATGTCGACCAGGAGACGGTCGTGGAGAGGCTCGGACAGAAACGCCTCGTACTCGCGGATGGCGTCGTCGGCGCGGCCCGCCCGATCGTGGACCTTCGCACGGCCGTACGCCGCGTCGATCTTGCAGACGCCGGGGCACTCGCGCTCGAACAGGTTCCAGAGACGGACCGCCTCATCGCCATCCCCCGCGGCGGTGGCGAGAAGAGCATCGATGCGCCGCCGGTCGTCGCGCCCGAAAGCGCCGATCTGTTCGGGCGGGACGGCGCCCTTCCACTCCTCGTAGATCCGCCGCGCGTCGGTGGCGCCCCCGACCTCGATCAGGGTCGGGAGCCATGCGCCGTAGATGCGATCCGCCGGCTCGAGCGTGTCGCGCACCGCGGCGTATCGCGTGACCAGCTCGGATACCGCACCTCGCTCATCTCCGCGAGCGGCGGAGATGCGGGCGCGGTTGGCCGCGATCACCATGGGGTGGGCGAAGAACCCCGGGGCCAGATCGAAGTCCTCGGTCTCCCGATACGCGTCGGCCAGCCGACCGTGGACGGCCGCGAGTGCGAACCGGTGCTGCGCCGACCGTCGCCCCGCACGGGGGCCCGCGAAGGTCGTCGCGAACCCGTCGGCGAGCTCTCCCGCCTCGTCATAGGCGGCGGAGGAGATCAACAACCCGATACGGAGATCCTCGATCGTCTCCTCCGCCTGCGGCAGCGTGACGAGCGCCGAGTCCAGGATGGCCTGGGCATCGGCCATCCGGTCGAGGGATATCCTCACGCGGGCCAGGTTGAGGTAGCCCACCTCGATCTGGCGTGCGTCGACCGCGCGCTGGAACAGGCCCTCCGCCTCGTCGTACTGGCCTCGCTGGAAGCGAAGGAGGCCGAGATTGTTGAGGGCTGCCTCGTTGTCCGGATCGATCTCCAGCAGGTTCTCGAACGCCAGGATCGCGGCGTCGCGGTCGCCCAGGACGAGCTCCTGGTAGTCGGCTTCAGCCAGGTAGCGTTCGCGCTCGGGCAGCCGATCGCGAAGCTCGTAAGCCCGCTCGAGCGCCGCGGCCTGGTCCGCGGCGCGGATGCCCAGATTCCCCAGTGCGACCGCGACCTTCCGATGCGCCATCGCGAACTCGGGATCGAGCTCCGTCGCACGCTCGAACAGCGCGAGAGCCGCCGACTCATCCCCCGCCATCGATTCGGCCCGCGTGTAGATGCGGAGCGCCTCGAGCGATGCGGTGGACACCTCGCGCAGGGGGGGCGCACTCCGGATCGCGCGGAGAGACTCTCCCGCCTTGTCGCGGATCGCGTGCGACAGGTCGCCGATCGCATCGAGCAGCTCGTCCTCGCTCGCGGACTCCTGCCGGAACGCGGCGAGCGTCCCCCACTCCGGGCCGCCGACGATCCTCGCCGTCAGCACGTGGCCCGAGCCGACGGTCCCGATCTCGCCCTCGATCACCGCCGCGTACCCCTCGCGGATCGCGATCTCGCGCGCCGTCGCGGCGTCCACCCGCGTGTCGGCGGACCGTTGCATCCGGACGAGCGCCTCCGAGAGGTCCGTCGGCTCGACGACCCGGATCGTGGGCGACTGGAACAGGTCGATCCGGAGCGCCCCGGTCACGACCCCCGCGAGCTCCTCGTCGGACCCGCCGAAGTCCGCGACGACGACCGGGGCGCCCTCGGCGAGCACGCCCTGCGCGACGAGCGTCCCCGCCGGCCCGATGCCGGACGAGCGCATGAACAGATAGCCGCCGGTCAGGATGGCGAGCAGGACGAACGCGGCGCCTCCGCCCAGAAGCGCGTTACGCCACGTGAGAAGGCGGTGGTGCGTTTCGGGCTCGGGAGCGGGGGAGGGGGCCACCTCGCCCGCCTCGGCCAGCGACTGCGGCGGCGGCTGGAACTCCTTCGCAGTCATCCCCTCCTGCACGAACGCGGTCGCGATCACGACGGGCAGCCCGAGCAGAAGCAGCACGAGCGCCGCGGGCGCCACCCAGTCGGGGAGCCCGAAGTTGTTGCCGACGACATCGACCACCTGGAGGACCACCCACGACACCGCGAGGTAGATGCCGAGCACCTGCCAGAGCGACCGCCGGTGGATCTCGTGGATCAGGTTCTTCATTGCGCGGTCCCTCCGAGCGCGGCCAGCCGGGCCCGGGCGGCCGCCACGCGCGGCTGGACGATGGGATCCGCTCCGTCCCACCGATCGACGAACATCGTCAGATAGCGCGATGCGTTCTCCGCATCGCCGATCTGGTCGTACAGGTAGCCCAGCCTCTCGATCGTCGGGGTCCGATAGAGCGCGTCGAGAAGCGGGGGCTGGCTGCCGCGATCGGCGAGGAAACGCTCGAACTCCCGGATCGCGGCTTCCGGCCGGCCCGCCGCCTCGTGCACGTTCGCGAGTCCGTACGCCGCCCACCGGTCGCACACGCCCGGGCATTCGCGCTCGTATGCCCCCCAGAGACGCGTGGCGGCCTCCAGATCGCCGGCGCCGAACGCTCGTCTGGCCTCCATCTCCCGCCGATCGTCGAGTCCGTATACGCCGAGCTCGTTCTCGGGGACCTCGCGCTTCCACTCGTCGAGCAGCGCGTCGGCTCGCACGACGGCCCCCAGGCGGTAGAGTGACCTCACCGCCGTCTCGTAGCGCCGCTCGGCCGGCGGGCGCGTCTCCCGCACGACATCCACCGCGGCGACCAGCGCGCGGACCGCCGAGGCCGTGTCGCCCAGCATCCCGACGATCTCGCTTCGGGTGGAGGCGACGGAGATGGAGTGCCCCGAGGCGGACTCGGCGCCCTCGAAGTCGTCGATCCTCCGTTGCGCGTCGGCGAAGCGACCGCGTCTCACGTCGAGGACGTACCGTCGGACCGCGGCGCGCTGTCGGTCCCGCGTGCCGGGGAACCGCTCCTCGTACGACGCCAACAGGTCTGCCGCAGACCGGAGGGAGTCTCGTTCGAGGGTCAGCTCGATCCGATAGTCCTCCAGAAAGGCGGCCGCACCGGGGATCGCCTGCTGACCGAGAACGAGGACGGCATCACCGGCCTCATCGTCCCCGAGGGCGACGCGAGCCCAGGCGAGGTTGTTGAACGCGACCGGGAAGACCTCGACCTCGATGGCGCGCTCGAGCAGCGGGACCGCCTCGTCGAAACGACCCATGTCCGAGTACACGAGGGCGAGGTTGTTCAGACCCGCGATGTTCGTGGGGTCGATCTCGAGGAGGCTCTCGTACGCCCGGATGGTCGCCGCCCGATCCCCGAGAACGCTGCTCGAGTGGTAGGCCTCGGCGAGATAGGCCTCGGACCGGGGGAGGCGGTCGCGAAGCTCGAGGGCGCGCTGGAGCGCGGCCACCTGGTCGGCCCGCCGGATCCCGAGATTGCCCAGCACTACACCCAGCTTCCGGTAGGCCATCGCGAACTCCGGGTCGAGCTCGATGGCCCGCTCGTAGAGCTCTATGGCGCCCAGCTCGTCCCCCTGCGTCTCCTGCCTCTCCGCTCGCGAATACGTTCTCAGCGCCTCGATCGACGCCGTCGTGACTCGGCGCAGGGCGGGGCTGTTGCCCACGCTACGGAGCGACTCGCCCGACTTGTCGCGGATGTCGCGCGACAGGTGCTCGATCGCGTCGATCAGGTCGTCTTCCGACCTCGCGGTCGACTTGAAGGCCGCGAGCGGAGCCCAGTCGGCCCCGCCGCGGATACGGGCGGTCAGGACGTATCCCGAGCCCGCCGTCCCGATCTCGCCCTCGATCACCGCGCCGTACCCCTCGCGGACGGCGAGCTCCCGGGCCATATCGCCGCTCAGCGCCGCGTCGGCCGGTACCTGCATGCGCTCCCGGGCGGCGGCGATCTCCGTCTCCCCGACCACGGTGATCGTCGGCGACTGAAGCAGGTCGACCCTGAGCGCGCTGCTCACGACCTCGGCCAGATCATCGTCGGGGCTGTCGAAGTCCGCCAGCACGACGCTCGCCCCCTCGTCCATCACGCCCTGCGCGACGAGGGTCCCCGCCGGCCCGATGCCGGACGAGCGCATGAACAGGTAGCCTCCGGTCAGGACGGCGAGGAGAACAAACGCGGCGCCTCCACCGAGGAGCGCGTTCCGCCACGTGAGAAGCCGGTGGTGCGTCTCCGGTTCGGGAGCGGGGGAGGGGGCCACCTCGCCCGCATCGGCGAGCGACTGCGGCGGCGGCACGAACTCCTTCGCTGTCATGCCCTCCTGTACGAACGCCGTCGCGATCACGACCGGGAGGCCCAGCAACAGAAGGACGAGCGCGGCGGGCGCGACCCAGTCCGGCAGTCCGAAGTTGTTCCCGACGACGTCGACCACCTGGAGGACCACCCACGACACGGCGAGGTAGATGCCGAGCACCTGCCAGAGCGACCGCCGGTGGATCTCGTGGATCAGGTTCTTCATCACCCGATCTCCGCCAGGATCGCCTCGAGGCGGGCCTGCGCCGCGCGGACCCGGGGCTGGAGGTCCGCATCGGCGTCCGCCCACAGCTCGGTGAACATGGCGTAATACTTGGCCGCGTTCTGGAGATCGCCGCGCTCGTCGAACAGCTGCCCCAACCGCTCGAGCACCTTCCCCCGGATCGTCGCATCGAAGAAGAGGCGGTTGAAGAACGGGGTCTCGATGTAACGCTCGTAGACCGCGATCGCGGAGTCCGCCTGACCCGCAGCGTCGTACGCGCGAGCCAGATCGGGAACCCCACAGAGGAGACAGAGGCCTTCGGCGGGACGCGAGAGGATCTCGATCGCATCCCCGTACCGTCCCTCACCGTAGGCGATCGCGGCCTCCAGACGCTCGGTTGCCTCATCCTCGAGCAGCTCTGGGGGGATCGCCTCGGCCCGTTCGGCCATATAGTCGCTCGCTCGGCCGATGTCACCCGCGTAGGAGTACAGGAAGACCAGACCTTCGTAGGGTCGATCCAGCGGATCGAGGTCCTCGATCGGATACCGGCTGAGCGTAGCCTCGACCCTCGCGCGGGCGGACGCGCCGTCGCCACGCGCTTCGAGGTCGAGGAACGCCGGAAGGAGCGACAGCCCGACGACCTGACCGATCTGCCCGCGCTCCTCAGCCGCGCGCTGAGCCCCCTCCACATTCGTCTCCGCCTCCCGCAGCCGACCCTCGACACCGTCGACGCGCGCCAGCAGCACCGAAGATTCGGAGTCCCAGTACGGGTCGTGGTCCCACTCTTCCCGCAGCCGGCCGAACTCGTCTCGCGCGGCCTCGAAGTCACCGCGTGCCGACGCGGTCCACCCGCCGAGCTGGAGCGGCATCGCCGAATCGGGGAACCGGGCGGACATGACCTCGAGCGTCCGGTCGCCGCCCTCCCAGTCGCCCTGGTTGGCCTGGGCCACGATCAGGTTGAAGTAGGGGGGAAGCCCGCTCGAGTCCGCGGCGAGCGCGCGCTCATAGAGTGAGATCGCCTCTTCGAAGTCGCGCAGCTCCGCGTACATGATGCCGGCGTTGTTGAGCGCGTAGATGTCGTCCGGATCGAGATCGAGCATGCTCTCGTACGACCGGATCGCTCGGCGCCGCTCGATCAGGACGTTCTCGTAGTAGGACGCCTCCGCCAGATAGCGCTCGCGCTCTGGCAGGCGGTCCCGGAACTCGTACGCTTTCGTCAGCGCCTCGACCCGCCGTGACCGCGACTCGTTCCGGTTGTTGAGGATGGCGCCGAGCTTTCGCCATGCCATCGCGAACTCGGGGTCGAGCGCGATCGCCTCCTCGAGCAGCTCCAGACCGCGCCCCTCGTCGCCCACGTACTCGACCTCCTCGATCGCCTGCGAGAATCTGCGCAGCGCATCGAGGTTGGCCGTCGTCACCTGCTCGAGCGGCTCCTCCGACCGCATGCCGCCGATCGACTCGCCGATCCTCTCCCGAATCCGCTTCGAGAGAGCGTCGAGGGCGTCGATCAGCTCGGTCGAGTCCGCCGCAGTCTCACGGTGGGTCACGAGAACGTCGCCCGAACCCGCGGTGCGGATCTCGGCGCTCAGGACGTAGCCGCCGCCTGCCGGGTTGATCGCCCCCGCGATCACCGCGGGCAGTCCCTCACGGACCGCCAGCTCGTCGGCGAGCTCGGCCGTGATCTGATCGTCGGCGGGACGCTGCATGCGCCTCAGGGCATCGCGAAGCAGCGAGGGCTCGGCGAGCCGCACGACCCGGGACTGCGACAGGTCGACCCGGAACGCCTCGGTCGCCGCACGCGACAAGCCGGCGTCTTCCGCCTCGAAGTCGGCGAGCACGACGGTGGCCCGCTCGTCGAGCACGCCCTGAGCGACGAGCGTCGCGCCCGGGCCGATGCCGAGGGTGCGGGACACCACCCAACCGACGGCGAGCAGACCGAAGAGCGCGAGGGCGCCGAGCCCGCCCAGGGTCGCCCGCCGCCAGGTGAACAGCCCCCGAGCACCGCCCTCCGCGGCGGGGGAGCGGCCCGGCTCGGACGGTCCCTGGTCGGGAGCGCTCGGGGTGACCGGCTCGCCCGACGCCGCGGCGGCCGAGGGCGTGTCGCCCCCTTCGCGTCGGGAAGCGCCGACGCCCTCCTGTACGAACGCGGTCGCCATGACGATCGGCAGCCCGATGATGAGGAGGACGAGCGCGAGCGGCTGCACCCAGTCGGGCAGCGCCGCCGCCTCGGCGAGCTGCTCGACGACCTGGAGCGCGACCCACGACCCGGCGAGGTAGATGCCGAGCACCTGCCACAGCGATCGGCGGTGGATCTCGTGGATCAGGTTCTTCATCCGTGTAGTCCTCGACATTGACCGAGCATCATCCTCGCCTCCGCACCAGATCTTCGATCCGCGCGGTCGCGTTCGCCACGCGAGGGGCGAACTCCGGATCCGCTTCGGACCACAGCTCGACCAGCCGCGCGTTGTAGTCCTGCGCCGCGTCGAGGTCGTCCTCGGCCTCCGCGATCACCGCCAGACGCTCGAGAACAGGACCGAGCCACGCGGCATCGACGGTGAGCGAGAATGGAGATCGCTGCTCGAGATACCGCTCGTAGTAGGCTCGCGCCGAATCGGGCCGGCCGGCCGCGTCGTGCGCGCGAGCGATGTTCACGAACGCCAGCTTCGGATTGACCGCCCGCGCGCTCCCGATGATGCCGAGCCGAACCTGTCCCCTGAACTCCTCGAGCGCGGCCTCCGGATCGCCGGTCGCCAGAGCCAGCTCGCCCCGCGCCGCATGGCCCATGTATCGGGCGCGCACACGCTGGAGCTCCTCTCGGCCCTCGGTCTCGAAGGTCGCGAGCATACGCCGTGCATCATCGACGCGCCCGACGCTCGCATACAGCTCGGCGAGCTCGAGGTACGGTCGCTCGACGGCCGATATGTCATCGAGCGGGAACCGGTCGAGCGCCGCGTTCAGCGCCGCGAGCTCGCCCGCCACCTCGCCGGTGAGCGTCGCCCGCACCCAGGCGCGCTCGATCGCAGCGAGCAGGTAGGCGCGGCCGTCCCCGAGCTCGGCCACCTTCGCGAGGTGTGCGTCCAGCCGATACGCCGCGTCGGCCAGCCTCCCCTCGACGACATCGACGTACGCCAGGGCCTGGAGCACGTCCCGCTCGAGCAGACCCGAGGCGCCTCGCTCGAGCTCGCCGAGCCCGATCGTCCGAACCTCCTCCCACCGCCCTTCGGCGGTGGCGATTTCGATGGGGAGGAGGTGGCTATGCCGGTTCTCGGGGAACCTCGCCAGCATCTCATCGGCGATCTCGGTCGCCCCCGCGACGTCCCCCACGACCAGACGCGCCCAGCCCGCGTTCCGCACGAGCAGGCTGCTCGCCGGATCGAGTCGGTAAGCCTCCTCGAAGTGCGGAAGGGCGCGCTCGAAGTCGCCGGCGAGCCAGTATTGGACTCCGATGTTGTTGTGACCCGTTCCGTCTTCCGGATAGATCTCGAGAAGGCTCTGGTACGTCTCGATCCCCCGCAGATGGTCGTCCTGGACGTTCGTGTGATACGCGGCCTCGGTGATATACCGCTCGCGTTGCGTGAGCCGATCGCGGTGTCGGTAGGCTCGGGTGATCGCGTCGACCGCCTGCTCGCGCCGGATTCCCTCGTTCGAGAGCAGGATGCCCTTCTTGCGCCAGGCCATCGCGAACGCGGAATCCCGCGCCACGGCGTCCTCGAGAAGCCGCACGGCGCGCTCGAAGTCGTCCCGTTGTTCGAAGGCCGCTTCCGCCTGACCGTACAGACGCAGGGCCTCGAGATCATGGGTCGTCACGCGCGCCAGCGGCGCCTCGTCCGCGAGCGCCTTGAACGATTCGCCGATCCGCTCGCGGAGCCGGCGCGACAGCCGATCGATCGCGTCGAGGATCTCGGTCGAGTCCGCGGCGTTCTGGCGGTCCGAAGCCAGCGCGACGCCGTCGGAGAGCGAGACCAGCCTGGCGGACAAGACGTAGCCGACGCCGACCGAGTTGACCTCGCCTTCGATGAGCGCGGGAACCCCCTCGCGCTGCGCGACCTGTCGGGCGAGCGCGGGAGTCAGCCGCTCCTCGGGCGAGCGGTCCATCAGGGTCAGCGCCGACGCGACGGCCGCCGGCTCGACGAGCCTGATGAGAAGGGACTGACCCAGATCGACGCGAAAGGCTTCGGTCGTCGCGCGTGCCAGCAGCGAGTCGCCCGTCTCGCTGCCGAACTCGGAGATGATCAGCCGGCTTCGATCCTCGAGAACGCCTCGCGCGACGAGCGTGCCGGCTGGCCCGATTCCGGCGGCGCGCATGAACAGGTATCCGGCGGTGATCACCCCGAGCGCCGCAAACGCGGCGCCACCCCCGAGGAGGGCCCGACGCCAGGTGAACAGCCCGCGGATCCCGCCAGCGTCAGCGGGTTCGCCGATCGCGGGTCCGGCGACTGGGGGGCCGTTGCCACTCGACTCCGTGGCGCCACCTGACGCCCCCGCGGCGACGGGGCTCGCCGCCGGAGCGAGCCCGCCCTGGATGAACGCGGTCGCCAACACGATCGGGAGACCGACGATGAGCAGGAACAGGGCGAAGGACGCCGCCCACTCCGGGAGCCCCAGCGCGCCGGCCAGCGTGTCGACGATCTGGAGCACCACCCACGAACCGGCCAGGTAGATGCCGAGCACCTGCCAGAGCGAGCGCCGATGGATCTCGTGGATGAGATTCCTCATCACCCGATCTCCGCCAGGATGGCCTCGAGACGCGCCTGCGCGGCGCGGACCCGCGGTTGCAACTCGTCATCCGCATCCGCCCACAGCTCGACGAACATCGCGTAGTACTTCGCGGCGTTCTGCCGATCGCCCGCTTCGTCGTACAGCCGGGCCAGGTGCTCCTCCGACGGTCCGAGCGTGAGCCAGTCGCCGAAGCTCCACCAGGCATTCGTGCGCGTGCCGATCCGCTCGGCCCCGGTGTAGGCCAGGAAGTCCTCGTACACCTCGATCGCACGTGCCGATTGGCCCGCGAGGGCGTGCGCCCGGGCGATTCGGGGCAGGGCGCAGGAGGGACACATTCGCCCGCCGCGCTCGAAATGCCCCGCCGCTTCGGAGAAGCGTCCCTCCGCCATCGCGAGCTCGCCGCGCGCGAAGTGATGATCGTAGAACGTCCAGCCACCGCGGCGGGTCTCGGGGACTTCCGAATCGAAGCGTTCGAGGTAGGCTCGGGCCGCTCCGGTCTCGCCCGCGAGGGCGTATACGGCGGCCAGGTACAGGTAAGGCCGGTCGAGCGGATCGAGCCCCTCCAGCGGCACGCGACCGAGCGCCGCCTCGATCGCGGCGAGAACGCCCGTCGGGTCCTCGGCGACCATCAGCCTCAGGAAGGCCAGATCACACGCCGCCTGGAGGTATCGGGCGCCGAAACCCCGCGCGAGCTCCATGTCTCGAGCCACGACGAGATCCCGCTCGGCTTCGGCGAGGCGACCCTCGATGGCATCGATCGCCCCCTCGAACATGGCGACCTCGACGGCCCACAGCTCGCTGTCACCGTGCCGAACGCTCATCTCCCGGGCCGCCTCGCGCGCGCCATCGTAGTCCCCGCGCGCCGCTGCGTGATACATCTCCAGATAGTCGACGAGGACGTAGTCGGGGAGCCGGGCTCGCAGGTGCTCGAGCGCTTCGTCCGATTCACCGGGACGGCCCAGGCGCTCGAGCACTCGCGCGACATGGAACTGGCTCAAACCGACGGAGTCGGCGGCGTACCCCCGCGAGTAGAGATCGAACGCGCCTTCGATATCCCCCGAGAGCTCGCGTACGAGACCCAGGTTCGTCAGAGCGAAAGCTTCCTCCGGCTGGATCTCGAGCAGCGTCTCGTATGCGATCGCCGCCCGGTCCATCTCTCCGCGCTCCCAGTGATACTGGGCCGTGGTCAGGTATCGATCGCGGTCGGGAAGCCGCTCGCGGAACTCGTACGCCTTGTCGAGAGCCGCGTACGCCCCCGATGCGCCGAGTCCCTGATTCGCGCGCTCCGTGCCGAGCTTGCGCCACGCCATCGCGAAGGTGGAGTCTTCGGCCAGCGCTTCCTCGAGCAGGGTGAGACCACGCTCGATGTCCCCCTCGTTGAGGATCGCGTTCTCCGATCGCGAATAGAGCCGCAGGGCGCGGAGCGACGGCGTCGCCACCTGTTCGAGCGCCGGCGCCCGGGCGATCGAGCCGAGCGACTCGCCGATACGCTCGCGAAGCCCCTTCGAAAGCTCGTCGATCGCCGCGATGACCTCGCTCGAGTCCGACGCCGTCGCGCGACGCGACACCAGCTCCTGCCCGGCAGGGACGGAGACGAGCTGGACCGTGAGCACGAAACCGGTGCCGGCGGCGTCGATCTGACCGTCGATCACGGCTCCGATCCCGCCGCGCTCCGCCGCATCGAGCGCGATCTCCGGAGTCACCGGCGCATCGGCCGGCCGCCCCATGGCCCGCAGAAGCGACTGTACCTGCCCGCGATCGACGAGCGAGATGACACCGGACTGAGCGAGATCGATGCGGATCGCCTCCGTCACGGCGCTCGCGAGGTCGGTGTCGCCGGAGGGGCTCTGGAAGTCCGCGAGCAGCACTCGCTGGTTCTCCTCCACGACGCCCTTCGCGACGAGCGTCCCGGCGGGCCCGATACCGGACGAACGCATCACGAGGTATGCGCCCGTCAGGACGGCGAGCAGCGCGAACGCCGCCCCTCCGCCCACGAGCGCATTCCTCCAGGTGAATAGCCTGTGGTGAGCTTCGCGCTCCGGCGCCGGCGGGGGAGGGACCTCGCCGACATCCGCGAGCGACTGGACGGGAGGCTCGGGCTCGTTCGTCGTCATCCCCTCCTGGACGAACGCGGTGGCGACGACGATCGGGAGCCCCAGAAGCAGGAGGATGAGCGCGGCCGGTGCTACCCAGTCGGGAAGCCCGTAGTTGCTCCCCACGACGTCCACCACCTGGAGCACGAGCCAGGACACCGCGATGTAGATGCCCAGCACCTGCCAGAGCGATCGGCGGTGGATCTCGTGGATGAGATTTCTCATTAGGCCTGCACGCACTCCCCGTTCGTGCCGGTCGGTGGAAGCCCCGAAAAGCTACGGAATCCGTGGTTTTTGGGCCAGTTCGCTCCGCCCCCCTCACGCAAACCGCGGTCCCATCGGATCGTCCGGCCGCGGCCCGGGCCCGGGACGGGTCGAAATGTTCGACATTTCGGCGTGAAGGTGGTCTATTGTGGGCGTTCCGAATCCAACCGACACCCGACCGGAACGCGCAGTCCGGAGACCGGCGACGCCGCCCCGAGCGGCGGCCAGACGCGACGTGTGGCGGGGCAGAGGGAGACATGGCGGAGATCGCGAAACAGAAGGAGCGCGCCGAGGCGCTCCGCGGCCGGCTCGATGAGCTACGGGGGTATCTTTGAGATCCCCGAGAAGCTGACCCGTATCGACGAGCTCGAAGAGCGGATGGCGGCCCCCGAGTTCTGGAACGACCAGGACCGGGCGAAGGAGGTCATCGGCGAGAACAACCGGCTCAAGAGCTGGACCGGGCCCTGGTCGGAGGCGTCGTCGAGCGTGGACGACCTGCTCGAGATCGTGGCGCTTCTCGAGGAAGAGGACGACGCCGAGCTGCTGGCCGAGCTGGGCAGCGGGCTCGAGCGGGCCGAGAAGGCGACCGCCGACCTCGAGTTCAAGAACATGCTGCGCGGCGAGGACGCGCACCGGAGCGCGATCGTGACGATCAACCCGGGCGCCGGCGGCACGGAATCGCAGGACTGGGCGGAGATGCTCATGCGGATGTACACGCGCTGGGCCGAGTCGCACGACTTCGAGGTGACGATCCTCGATCTGCTGGCCGGCGAGGAGGCGGGGATCAAATCGGCCACGCTCGAGATCGACGGACAGTTCGCGTACGGCTACCTGTCGGCCGAGCGGGGCGTCCACCGTCTCGTCCGCATCTCGCCCTTCGACTCGCAGGGCCGCCGGCACACGTCGTTCGCCTCGGTGTTCGTCTACCCCGTCGTCGATGATGACATCGAGATCGAGATCAACGAGGAGGATCTCCGAATCGACACCTACCGGGCGTCGGGGGCCGGCGGCCAGCACGTGAACAAGACCGATTCGGCGGTGCGGATCACGCACGAGCCGACGGGCACCGTCGTGTCGTGCCAGCAGGAGCGCAGCCAGCACAAGAACAAGGCGCAGGCGATGAAGATGCTCCAGGCGGCGCTCTATCAGCTCGAAGTCGAGCGGCGCGAGGCCGAGCGCGCCGAGCTCGAGGGCTCGAAGACCGACATTTCGTGGGGCAACCAGATCCGGTCGTACGTCATGCAGCCCTACACGATGGTGAAGGACCACCGGACGGACACCGAGATCGGCAACGTCGATGCGGTCCTCGACGGGCGGATCGACGAGTTCATCGAGGCGTACCTCCAGCAGGCGGGGCAGGGAGCATCGTGACGTGCCCCGCGTGCGGCCGCGAGGTCGATGCCCTGCGTGACGGCGTCTGCCTCGACTGCTGGTACGCCTCCGACGACCGGCCGAAGCCGGTACGCGACCGGTACGCGAAGCTCGAGCGGCTTCGCGAGCTCGGTGTAGAACCCTACGCCTACTCCTTCGACCCGACGCACCGGCTCGCCGAGGCGAAGGCGGCCTTCGAAGACATGGAGGGCGAAATGCCGGGGGCCACCGGGGCCGACGAAGCGTCGCCGCCCGGTGTGGAGGTCCCGGGCGTACGGGTCGCCGGCCGGATCCTGTCGTACCGCGACCTCGGCGGCAGCGCGTTCGCCCACCTCGGCGACCTCGATGGCCGTCTCCAGATCCACCTGAAGAAGAACCTTCTCGGCGAGGACGGCGCCGCGCTCATGGAGCTCCTCGACCTGGGCGACTGGATCGGGGTCGAGGGCGACCTCTTCCGCACCCGCCGCGGCGAGGTCACGGTACGCGTCACGGCGCTCACCCTTCTGTCGAAGACGCTCCGCCCCCTCCCGTTCGGCAAGGAGGAGGTGAGGGAGGACGGCGAGCGGATCGTCCACAGCGGGTTTTCCGATCAGGCGCAGCGCTATCGACAACGGTACGCCGACCTCGCCGTGAACCCCGACGTGCGCGAGGTCTTCCGCACCCGCACGCGGATCACGACCGAGCTGCGGCGGTGGCTCGACGCCCGCGGCTTCATCGAGGTGGAGACGCCGGTCCTCCAGCCGCTGTACGGCGGCGCGCTCGCGCGCCCGTTCACCACGCACCACCACACGCTGGACCAGGACGTCTATCTGAGGATCGCCGACGAGCTCTACCTCAAGCGACTCATCGTCGGGAACCTCGACCGTGTCTACGAGATCGGGCACGACTTCCGGAACGAGGGCATCGATCGGACGCACAACCCCGAGTTCACGATGCTCGAGCTGTATTACGCGTATTCGGACTACCGGGACGTGATGGAGCT
Organism: Gemmatimonadota bacterium; assembly: GCA_033720355.1. GTDB lineage: Bacteria > Gemmatimonadota > Gemmatimonadetes > Palauibacterales > Palauibacteraceae > Palauibacter. Next base: position 6,274 of record JAWWCR010000016.1, on the reverse strand, counting down.
GACCGAGACGCTCGTGAGCGACGTGGTGATGGCGGTCGCGGGCACGACCCGGTTCGAATGGGACGGGATGGAGGTCGATCTCGCGGCGCCCTGGAAGCGGGTCGCGTGGGCCGACGCGTTCGAGGAGGGGACGGGCCTCGACCCCTCGACGGTCCCCGACGACGAGCTCGTCGCGGCTGCGAAGCGGACCGGCCGGGAAGACGCGGCCGAGCTGTCGCGCATGCAGCTGCTCGACGTGCTGTTCACCGCCGCGGTGGAGGACGGGATCGTCGACCCGACGATGATCTACGACCACCCGATCGAGCTGAGCCCGCTGGCCAAGCCGACGCGGGGAGACCCGCGGTACGCCGAGCGGTTCGAGGCGGTCGTGTGCGGCTTCGAGCTGGTGAACGCGTTCAGCGAGCTGAACGACCCGCTCGACCAGTACCGGCGTTTCGCCGCGCAGGCCCAGCTGCGCGCCGCCGGCGACGAGGAAGCGATGCCGATCGACGAGGACTACGTGAGGGCGCTCGAGTACGGGCTGCCCCCCACGGGTGGCTTCGGGATGGGGGTCGACCGTCTGGTGATGCTGGTGACCGGGCAGACCTCGATCCGCGATGTCGTGCTGTACCCGATGCTGCGACCCGAAGAGGGCGCGGAGTGACCCGGGTTCGGGGGACGTCGTGAGCGAGCTGCCGTCGGGCGCCGGCTTCGAGCGCTATATCGCGCGCCGTTATCTGCGGGGCGCGCGGGGACGGGGGCTCGTGTCGTTCGTCACGCTCATCGCCGTCGGCGGCGTGGCGGTCGGCGTCATGGCGCTGATCGTCGTCATCGGGGTCCTGAACGGTCTCCAGAACAACCTGCGTGACCGGATTCTGAGCGGCGGCCCGCACGCGATCGCTCTCGAATTGAACAACAATTTCAGGATGGACGGCTGGCGCGAGGCGCTCGCCGAGATCCGGGCCGACGAGGAGGTCGTCGCCGCGGCGCCGTTCGCCTACACCCACGTCCTCCTGAACGCGGGGGACAGCTACAACCACCAGGCGGTGCTGCGGGGGATCGTCGACGACGAGTCCGCGAGCCAGGTCTCCGGGCTGGTCGATCACCTCGTGGTGGGGAACACACCGTTCGTCCCGAGCGAATCCGGCGAGCCGGGGATCGTGGTCGGCCGCGGACTCGCCAGACAGCTAGGTCTGTTCATCGGCAAGCAGATTACGGTCATCTCGGTCCAGAACACGCCGCTCACGTCGCTCGGTCTGTCACCCTCGCTCAGACGGTTCGAGGTCGTCGGGATCTTCCAGACGGGGCTCTACCAGTTCGACGACGAGCTGGCCATGGTCGCCCTCCCCGAGGCGCAGGCGCTGCTCGGGCTCGGCGATGCCGTCACCGGGATCGAGTTCGATGTCGAGGATCCGTGGCGCTCGGCCGAGGTGTCCGCGCGGCTCGAGGAGTCGCTCGGGTATCCCTACCGGATCGACGACTGGCAGCGGCTCAACGCGAGCCTGTTCTCGGCGCTCAAGCTCGAGAAGCTCGCGATGGCGGTCATCCTGACGCTGATCGTCCTGGTGGCCTCGTTCAACATCGTGTCGACCCTCGTGATGATCGTCGGCGACAAGACCCGCGAGATCGGCATCCTGCGGGGGATGGGAGTGACGGCGGAGGGCATCGCGCGCGTGTTCAGGAGCATGGGTCTCTTCATCGGGATCGTCGGCACGACGCTCGGCGGCATCCTCGGCGGGATCCTCGCGTGGGCGCTCCAGCGGTTCGAGTTCATCGATCTGCCGAACGACATCTACTTTCTCGACAAGCTGCCGATCGCGCTCGACCCGCTCGACGTGACGCTCATCCTCGGCGGGTCGATCCTCATCTCGTTCATCTCGACGATCTATCCGGCGCGCAAGGCGGCCGATCTGACCCCCGTCGAAGCGATCCGCCACGAATGACCGAGCCGGCGCCGCGCGTGGAGCGCGGGGAGGCGGTCGCCGAGGCGCGCGCGCTCACGCGCACGTTCGAGAGCCCCGACGGCGGCACGATCGAGGTTCTGCGTGGCGTCGATCTCACTGTCGAGGCGGGCGATTCCATCGCGATCGTGGGGCCGAGCGGATCGGGGAAGTCGACGCTCCTGCACCTGTTGGGGGCGCTCGACCGCCCGACGTCGGGCGAGGTGATCCTCGGCGGTCGGCGGGTGGCCGATCTCGACGATCGCTCGCTGGCCGCGCACCGGAACCGCTACGTGGGGTTCGTCTTCCAGTTCCACCACCTGCTGCGCGATTTCACGGCCCTCGAGAACGTCATGATCCCGCAACTCGTCGCGGGGAAACCGCACGCCGAGGCCGAAGCACGGGCGAAGGACCTCCTCGACCAGGTCGGGCTGATCCCGCGGGCCAGCCATCGGCCCCGCAAGCTCTCGGGCGGCGAGCAGCAGCGCGTGGCCGTTGCGCGGGCGCTCGCCAACGATCCGCCCCTCGTCCTCGCCGACGAGCCATCGGGCAACCTCGACGTCGAGGCGAGCGAGCGGCTGCACGATCTGCTCTTCGAGCTGCTCGAGCGCCATCGCGGCGCTCTGGTGGTCGTCACGCACAGCATGGAACTGGCGGATCGCGCGGCGCGGAAACTCAGGCTCGACGTGGGGAGGCTTCTCGTAACGTGAACTCTTCGCGTAATTTGCGACGGTCCCGGCTGTCTGCGACTCACCGGGCCCTCCCTCCCCGGCAGGGCGTGCCGAAGGCGGTGGGGTGCCGCGAGGGCGGCGACGGGGTATGCCAGGGGGGACGCGGTCTTTCGACCCGTGCCCCGGGGCGGGGGGCGACAGGATGTCGGCGCCCCCGCAGCGGAACGAGGAATGCGGTTCGTGTCGGGGACGACGCGAGACCGGTCGGCTTCGGAAGAGGGAAGACGATCCGATGAACTGCGAGCACTGCGGGGAGCGACCCGCAGAGGTCACGCACACCGAGATGTCGGGCATGGAGGAGGAGATGAAGACCCTCCACCTCTGCTCGGCGTGCGCCGCGCTTCAGGGGCTCGGCGGCCCCCCGGCGTCGCCGCCCATCGCGGACCTGCTCGCGCACCTCGGCGGCACCCAGGAAAAGACCTTCGAGACGGACGCCGAGGCCTGCGAGTACTGCGGCACGCGGGCGCGGGATTTCCGCAAGACCGGCCGGCTCGGTTGCCCACAGTGCTACGCCCAGTTCGGGTCGCAGCTCCGCGAGCTTCTCCGCCGCGTCCACGGCTCGTCGCAGCACCTCGGGAAGGTCTACGTGAGCTCGGCCGTCGACATCGACGACACCGAGGTCCGGCTGGCCACCCTGCGCCGACGGCTCGAACGCGCGGTCGAAGTGGAGGACTTCGAGTCGGCCGCGTCGCTTCGCGATCAGATCCACGAGTTGACGGGGGCGTCGTGAGCGCGCGCGTCCACGAGGGCTCGGAACTCGACGGACAGGGTCTGGCGTGGCTCGACGATCCGGGTCCCGAGCACGAGATCGTGCTGTCGACACGTGTCCGGCTGGCCCGCAACGTCCAGGGCTACCCGTTCGCCGCACGGGCCTCGGGCGAGGAGCGCGAGCGGCTGCTCGATCACGCCCGCGATGCGATCGCGAGCGCCGAGATCCTCGGCGAGGTCGATCTGTGGCAGATGTCCGACCTCGACGCGGCGGATCGCACGCTGCTCCTCGAACGGCACCTCGTGTCGCGCGAGTTGATCCTCGGACCTGAAGCCGCCGCCCCGCGAGCCTCGGCGCTGGCGCTCAGCCGCGAACGGGCGCTCGGGCTGATGGTCAACGAAGAGGACCACCTCCGCATCCAGGCGCTCCGCGGTGGGTTCCAGCTCACTCGCGTGTGGCACGAGGTCGATCAGCTCGACGAAGAGCTCGGGCTCCGGTTGCCGTACGCGTTCCACCACGAGTTCGGCTTCCTGACGTCGTGCCCGACAAATGTGGGCACGGGTTTGCGCGCGTCGGTGCTCATCCACCTGCCGGGGCTCGTGCTCACGAAGCAGATCCAGAAGGTGCTGGAAGGGATGGGGCAGCTCGGGCTCACCTACCGGGGTCTCTACGGGGAGGGCTCGAAGATCGTCGGCAACTTCTTCCAGGTGTCGAACCAGACGACGCTCGGGAAGACGGAAGACGATCTCATCGAGCAGCTCGAGAGCCTCGTCGGGAGGGTCATCGGGTACGAACAGCAGGCGCGCTCGGTGCTGCTGCGTGAGGCGCCGAGCATTCTCGAAGACAAGGTGTGGCGCGCGTACGGGATCCTGTCGCACGCGCGGAGCCTGTCGTTCGAGGAGATGATGAACCTGCTGTCGGGCATCCGCCTGGGGGTTTCGCTGAAACTTCTCAAATCTCCCAGGGTAGAGACGATCAGCCGCGTTATGATCTACGCGCAGACGGCGCACCTCGAGCGCGCCGCCCGCCGACGGCTGGACGAGACGGATGCGGACGTGTTTCGCGCTTCGTACGTTCGGGAGGCCCTCGCCGGGGACGATCCGTCGCCGGCAGGGGGGACGGGAGACGACGACGGGGACGCCTGAGGGCGCGACTTGAGGCCAGCATGAACTACAACTTCACCGACCGTGTGCGTAAGGTGCTCGCGATGGCCCGCGAGGAGGCGATCCGCCTCCAGCACGACTACGTGGGTACGGAGCACATCCTGCTCGGGCTGATCCGCGAGGGCGAGGGCGTGGCCGCCGCGGTCCTGGCCAACCTCGCCGCGGACCTCGACGAGCTAAGCCGGCTCATCGAGGAGAACGTGCGGCGGGGGAAGAGCGCGTCGACGATCGGCGAGCTGCCCTATACGTCGCGTGCGAAGAAGGTCCTCGAGTACGCCATGGCCGAGGCGCGCGAGCTCAACCACAGCTACGTGGGCACCGAGCACCTCCTGCTCGGTCTGCTCCGCGAAGAGAAGGGCCTCGCCGCGAAAGTCCTGGGCGAGCTCGGGATCGGGCTCGACGAGGCGCGCGCCGAGACCCTCAAGCTGCTCGGCACCGACATGCCCGCGAGCGGGCCGCCCACCGGCGAGTCCGAGGCCGACCAGACCGTCCCGAGCAAGGAGGGCGACAAGAAGTCCAAGACGCCCGCCCTCGATCACTTCTGCCGCGATCTGACCGAGCTGGCCGAGCAGGCCAAGCTCGACCCGACGATCGGCCGGCACGAGGAGATCGAGCGCGTGATGGAGGTTCTGTCGCGACGCAAGAAGAACAACCCCGTGCTCATCGGCGAGCCCGGCGTCGGCAAGACGGCGATCGTCGAGGGTCTCGCGCAGGCGATCGTGCGGGGCGACGTCCCCGACAGCCTCAAGGACCACCGCGTCCTGGCGCTCGACATGGCAGCCGTCATCGCCGGCACGAAGTACCGCGGGCAGTTCGAGGAGCGCCTCAAGGCGATCGTGAACGAGATCTCCCAGAACGACGGGATCATCCTGTTCATCGACGAGCTCCACACGCTCGTGGGCGCGGGGGCGGCCGAGGGCGCGATCGACGCGTCGAACATGCTCAAGCCGGCGCTGGCGCGCGGCGAGCTGCAGTGCGTGGGCGCCTCGACCCTCAACGAGTACCGCAAGTACATCGAGAAGGACGGGGCCCTCGAGCGGCGGTTCCAGACCGTCATCGTGGAGGCGCCGACCATCGAGGAGACCGTAGAGATCCTCAAGGGGCTCAAGAAGTACTACGAGGATCACCACAACGTCGAGATCCCCGACGAGTCGCTCGCCGCCGCGGCGAAGCTCGCCGAGCGGTACATCACCGACCGGTTCCTTCCCGACAAGGCGATCGACGTGATCGACGAGGCCGGCGCCCGGGCGCGGCTCGGGGCGCAGGTGCCACCCGCCGAGGTGCAGGAGCTCCAGGAGCAGCTCGAGGAGCTCGGCGAATGGAAGGACGAGGCGATCCGCGACCAGGACTTCGAGCGCGCCGCCTACCTCCGCGACCGCGAGAAGGAGGTCCAGGAGGAGATCAAGCGGCGCCGTGATGAGTGGGAGCGAGTGCAGGACGAGTTCCGCCCGACCGTCGACGAAGACGACATCGCCTTCATCGTCGGACGCTGGACGGGGATCCCGGTCACGCGGCTCAAGGAAGCCGAGACCGAGCGCCTGCTGCAGATGGAGGACGCGCTGCACGAGAGCGTCGTCGGTCAGGACGAGGCGATCGAGGCGATCAGCCGGGCGATCCGGCGCAGCCGCGCCGGTCTCAAGGACCCGGACCGTCCGATCGGGAGCTTCATCTTCTGCGGGCCGACCGGGGTCGGAAAGACCGAGCTTGCCCGGGCGCTGGCGCGCTTCCTGTTCGCCGACGAGGGCGCGCTCG
>JAWWCR010000015.1:0-45416 GCA_033720355.1 Gemmatimonadota bacterium | reverse complement strand
GTCGGCCTCGACGACCATCACGCCGGAGTCCTCACGCGACAGGTCGCGGCCCGACCCGCGGATCGTGAGACCGGACACGTGCGCGGGCGCCGTCACGGTGAGGACGGTCCCGCGACCCCCGCCGTCGAGCACGGCTCCGGGCAGGCCGCGCAGCACCACCGGGGCACGCACGACCGGTCGCTCGGCGTAGATCCCGGCGCTCACGACGACCGTGTCGCCCGGGCCGGCGGCATCGAGCGCCGCCTGTACCGTCTCGAACGGCTCGCCCGATCCGACCACGAGCGTGCGGGAGGGCGGAGACGCGGTGGCCCCGAGCGCCGTGAGGACACAGGCGCCGAGCGCGAGCCGCCGCACCGTCGTGGGGCGCTTCGCCGTCACCCGGCATCGCGGCACGGGTGCCTCCTAACCGGTCCCCGAACCGGAAGGCTCGGTCACGTACCGACGCCACTCCAGGACGAGGATCAGCGGCCCCAGAAGCCCGGCGACCAGCATCAGGACGCCGCCGACCGCAGGCCAGCTCGACACCGAGAACTGGGCGACCGTCGTCGTCCCGAGAAACGATGGCGAGAAGGGCTCGAGGTTGATCGGCGCATTCGGTGACAGGTTCGTGCCGAAGTCGGTCAGCCAGTGCTGAAAGACATACAGCATCACGGCGCCGAACACGACGAAGTCCATATACCCGATCACGGCGAACGTCATCCGGCCGATCAACGCGGCCAGGATGCCGAACGCCGCAAAGCGGAGGATGAAGAACGGGATGAAGATGAACTCGGGAAACTCGTCGGCCGAGATCTCGTGCATCCCGATGTAGTGGTTCAGAAGATTCACCTCGGTGAGCTCGCCGCCCACCGTGTGCGGGTAGATCACGACGTCCAGCCCGCCGGGGTACTGCGGCGCCTCGAGCGTGATCGTCCACACGGGCAGGAAGATGCTCGGGATGAGCACCAGGGCCGCGACCACGAGCGCGATCCGGCTCCTGCCCGTCAGCTCCGTCTGGAGAAACCCGCTGACTCTGTCCATGTATTCGAAACTCCCGCTCCGCGTGTGAGTGGTCCGACGTCACGCAGTGCCGCGGCCGAGGCCGACGGGGTCTCAGGGCCCCCGCCGAACCTCGGCCCGGCCGGCGGCCGCCGACCCGCGCGTATACTGGCCGGATCGACGACCGCCCGTCACGAGACGGCCGCTATCGCGGTTCGACCAGCAGGTAGCCCGTCATCTCGAGGTGCAGCGCCGAGCAGAACTCGGTGCAGTAGTAGGGGAAGACCCCCGCTTCCTCGGCCGTGAACCGCACGACCTGCGACTCGCCGGGCTCGAGACTCAGGTTGATGTTGTGCTTCGCGATCCCGAACCCGTGCGTGGCGTCGTGGGCCTGCTCGATGCTCGTCAGGTGGATCACGACCTCATCGCCTTGCCGCACCCGGATGTACTCGGGGTTGAAGTGGCTGCGGATCGCCGTCATGTAGACGTGGACGGTGTTCCCGTCTCGCTCGATCCGCTCCTGTCCGGGCTGCGTGGCCTCGGGGTCGAGCGACATCGTCCCGGGGTTGAACCCGATCCCCGGGTAGACCTGGAACGGGTCGAGCTTGTCGGCCGCGATGATCTGCGCGTAGTGCGGCTCGCCGATCCCGATCGGCATGTCGTACAGCAGCTGCATCGGGCTCGACTCGGCGTCGATGAGCTGGAAGTTCTGCGGCACCAGCGGACCGACGTCGTTGAACCGGTCGATCGCCCACTTGTTCATCGACACCAGGTACTTGCCGTCGGGCGACCGCGTGTCGCCTTCGGGCGTCGCGATGTGCCCCACGTTGTAGTGCACCGAGATCTTCTCGATCACCTGCGGGGGATCGAGCTGCCATTTCACCACGGACGGCTCGAGGAAGAGGCTCGTGTACGCGTTACCCTGGTCGTCGAACTGCGTGTGGAGCGGCCCGAGACCCAGCTCGAGCTGCGACTCCATGGCGTCCTCGAGCGCGATGATCGGCACGCCGTAGGCGTCGGTCCCCGAGAAGTTCTCGGCCTGGATCGCCGCCTGGATCCTCTCCCACGTGTAGATGGTCGCGTGCTGATCGAGCTTGCCCGAGACGATCATCTTCGCGCCGTCGGGCGTGACGTCGATCCCGTGCGGGCTCTTCGGCTCGGGCGTGAAGAAGACGAGGTCGTTCTCGATCGCCGTCTCGAGCGGGATCACGCGGATCCCACGCGCCATCCGTACGTTCGCCGGGTCGGCGGCCACCTCCGCCGCGCGCTCCCAGTTGATGATGTGGAGGTAGTCCATGTCGTTCGCGGACGCGCCCGCCTCGAACGGCGGGTTGCCGTCCTCGATCCCTCCGGTGGCCATCTCGGTGTTGAAGGTGTTGAGGAACATCCAGCCGTGGGACGGCCCCTTCCCGGCGTCCGACAGGTCGTGCCAGTAGGGCGGCAGCTCGATCGAGAAGCTCTGCTCCTGATCGATCCGACCGGCCTCACGGTCGAACTTCCACAACGTGACGAGACCGCGGTACACCTCCTCGTACTCGTCGATGTCGGCGTATTCCTGCCACAGCGGGATCGAGTACTGCGCGCCTTCGATCACGTACTCCGTGTTGGGCGTGACGAAAGTGCCGCCGTGGTTCGTCCCCATGTTCGGATCGGTGACGATCTGCTTCGTCTCGAAGTCGCGCAGGTCGATGACGGCGATCCGAGGGTTCGCCTTGTCGTTGATGAACAGGAACTGTCCGTCGTAGTCGCCGTCCGTCTCGGACAGGGCGGGGTGATGGGTGTCACCCCACGTGATCTCCCGTCCCGCCATGTTGCCCGACTCGAGGATGTCGTGCGTCTCCTGCGCGCCGTACCCGTAGCCCTGCCAGGGCTCGGGGGTAAAGACCCCGATCACCTTGAGGAGACGCATGGACGGGATCCCGATCACCATGGCCTGCCCCGAGTGCCCGCCGGAGGCGAACATGATGTACTCGTCCCGCGCACCGGTCGGCTGGTATGTCTTGACGGCCGCGAGCACGTCCTGCTCGCTCAGACCGCGCTCCTGCGCCACCGCGCCCACGTCTCCGCTGGCGCCGCCACCCCCAGCTCCCCCGCAGGCCACGACCAGTGCGGTCAGCCCGACGGCGAGGGGGGTTCGGGTCTCTCGTCTATACGCTTTCATCGGATTCACCCTCCGTTAGAGGTGTCTCGTCTCAGGAATTCGAGGATGGCGCGGACCTCTTCGACCGTGAGCCCCTGGTCCGTCATCGGGGTCATGTACTCGGCGAACAGGGCCCTCGCGTCGGGGTCCTCGCGCAGCATCGAGTCGGGCGACATGATCAGCGCCGCCATCCAGCCGGGCGTGCGCCGCTCGACGACGCCCGTGAGGTCGGGCCCGACGAGCCGGCCGCCGCCGATCGTATGACAGGCCACGCACCCCTTCACCGTGAAGATGCTCTCGCCCTCATCGGCGAGTGCGGGGTCCAGCTCGCCCGGGAACTCCTCGAGCTGGATCAGGGCCAGCTCCTCGGCGTTCACGGCACCGGCGCCTGCCGCGGGAGCCGGCGCCGGTGCGGCGGCCGGCGCGGCATCCCCGGCCTCTCCGCTTCCGCCGCAGGCTGCCAGTACTACCGAGAGGGCGACGATACGGACCGCGTTCACGGGTCCGGTCGACATTGGGGTCATTCAGTCTTCTCCGATCTGTTCGTGGGGGTGGGATCCCGATCCGCGCCTCCGCCGATCACGTCGGCGATACTCGTTTCGGCGAAGAACTCCGAGGTCGTCGCGCGCACGCGCTTCCACTGTTCGTGGGCCCCGCAAGGATTCTCGTCGGAACACTCGCGACGCCCCAGCAGACAGCGATGGCGGTCGGCCGGAGAGCCAAACGGCGCGATCACCTCTGCGAGCGCAACGGCCTCGGGAGCGTGCGACAGACGGAAGCCACCGTGCCTGCCGCGCTCCGACACGGCAACACCGTGCTGCCCGAGCCGGTGCAGGATCTTCGACAGGTAGTTCGCAGGAATCCCCGTCCCCCGAGCGATCTCCTGGACGGTGCATGGTCGCTCGTCTCCTTGCCTTGCCAGGAAGACGACGGCCTTCAACGCGTATTCCTCAGTCTTCGAGATCACATTCCAGCCTTATTATCGTTTCCTCATGATAATATGATAATAAGGCTGCGCAAGGCCCCGGGGGCCGAGCTCGATGACCGTGAAGACGTCGAGGAATCGCCGGCGCTGACGGCGGGTGTCTCTCGACGTCTCACCTGGCGCGCTGTCGAACTCCTTCGAGCGCACCCCGGATCAGGTTGTAGGCGGCGGCGAGCGAAAGCCCGTCGGGGTCGCGCTCGTTCGCCGGGGTCGAAGCGACCCCGAGCGCAGCGACCTTCTCGTGACGGAACATCTCGGTCAGCGCCCCCGCGAGCTCCACGCTGGTCGGGCCGTTCTCCACGGTGAGCGGGTGGCCGGGGACCTCCCTCGGGTCGAGCACATCCATGTCGATGTGCACGTAGATCACGTCGGTCTCGGCGGCCAGGCGCTCGATCTGCGCGCGGACCCGGTCGGGCCTCCCGGCGAGATCCTCCGTCGTCAGGTGCTGGATGTTCGAGTTCTCGACGAGCTCGCGCTCGAGCGGGTCGAGGTCGCGGACGGCTCCCATCACGATGTGCTCGGTCGGGATCCCCGGATCGAGCCCCGATTCGCGTCGCAGGTTGTGGAGCGCCATCCCGGCGGACACGGCGACGGGCATCCCGCCGAGCATCCCCGAGAGCGTCGTCTCGGGGACGTTGAAGTCACCGTGCGCATCGATGAAGACGAGCCCCACGTCGCGCAGCTCCTCGCCGGGCCCCGAATGCTGGAGACCGCCGAGGACGCCGATCACGGAGGTGCAGTTGCCGAGCAGCCCGACGGTGAGCGTGCCGTTTCGCCAGTTGCCGGCGACCATGTCGGCGAGGTGCCCGTTCGCGAGCCCCATGCGGTGCCACGAGCCGTATTCGCGCTCATCCTCCGCGGTGAGCGCGACGGTTCGATCGGGGGCGAGCGAGAACCCCAGCGCACGGATGGTATCGGCGATCCCGTGGCGGTGGAGGTAGCCGGGGTTGTCGGACAGCTCGGCGACGTTCCGCGCCCCCGTATACGGCATCTGGATGATCGAGACCTCCGGGAGGCCGTCCTGGGCCATCCCCGGCAGGCTGGTCGTCGCGGCGATCAGGGCCACGATCGGAAGGATCCGGATTCGCACGGCGTCGACTCCCTCTGGTGGAAAGGCGGGGCGTTCACAACCACAAGTGGAGCCCTCGCGGCGACGAAGTCCAGAGGCGGTTGCAACCTTCCCGCTTACCTCAGTATCTAATGTCGTGACCTAAGGTTCTAATGGTACGATCGGAGGGTGAGCGATGGCGGACGAAGGGCCGCAGCCCCTGCTGCGGGGAACGCTCGACGTGATGATCCTGAAGGCGCTGTCGTGGGGCCCGATGCATGGCTACGGCGTGACGCGGTGGCTTCGCTCGCAGAGCGACGGGCTCGTCGACGTCGATGATGCCGCACTCTACCAGGCGCTCCACCGGATGCGACGTCGGGGGTGGCTCGAATCGGAATGGGGTCGAACGGACGAGAACCGCCGCGCGAAGTATTACAACCTGACGCGCCGCGGCCGGGCCGCGCTCGAACGCGAGCGCGCGTCGCTCGAACGGTACGCGACGACGCTGCTTTCCGTCCTCTCCGCGGAGCCCGCGGCGGGAGGTTCCGGATGAGCTTCCTCCCCCGGATGCGGCGCGCCCTGCGGATCGACCGCCCCGACCCGAAGCGTCATGCGGCCCGCGAGGTGGACGACGAGCTGGCCTTCCACCTCGAGTCACGCGTTCGCGACCTCGTCGCTCAGGAGGGGCTCTCCGAGGAAGAGGCCGGGGCGCGGGCTCTCGCCGAGTTCGGCGATGTCGAGCGAGCCGGCCGCGAGCTCCGTCGCGAGACCCGGCGGGCCGAGCGGGGGCTGCGTGTCGGGGCGATGCTCGACCGGGTCGTCCGCGACATGCGTTTCGGGGCCCGACGACTCCGCCGGCGGCCGCTTTTCACCGTCGCCGCCGCGGTGACCCTCGCGCTCGGGATCGGCGCCACGACGGCCATTTTCAGCGTGATCGACGGGGTCCTGCTCCGCCCGCTCCCGTACACCGACAGCGAGCGGATCGTCGCGCTGTGGCATGCATCGCCGGGGATCGGCGTCGAGCGAACCAACATCTCCACGGGGACGTTCTTCAACTACCTCGAGGAGAACCGCACTCTCGAAGACCTGGCGCTGTGGGACAACGTTCAGGTGACGGTGACGGGGCTCGACGAGCCCGAGCGGCTCGACGGGCTGCTGGTCACGAGCCGGTTTCTGCCGCTGTTCGGCGTGCGGCCCGCCGCAGGACGGTTCTTCACGGCCGCCGACGACGCGCCCGGGGCGCCCGCGACCGTCATCATCTCGCACGCGTACTGGCAGAGCCGCTTCGGCGGCGACCCCGGCGTCGTCGGTCGCACGCTCGTCGTTAACGGCGGACCGATCGAGATTCTGGGCGTCCTGCCCTCGACCTTCCGGTTCCCGGGTTACGAGACGGCAGTCCTCTTCCCCTTCCGGCTCGACCGCTCGGAGGCGACGGTCGGGCGTTTCAACTACCAGGCGCTCGCCCGGCTGAGACCCGAAGCGACCATCGAGCAGGCACACGCCGACCTGGCATCCGTCCTCCCGCGCGCCGTGGAGAAGTTCGGCGGGTGGGAGATGGAGCGCCTCGAGGAGACGGGACTCACCCCACTGGTCGTGCCCTTCAAGACCGACATCGTGGGGCACGTCGGCGGCGCCCTGTGGCTCGTCTTCATCGCGGTCGGGATCCTCCTCGCGATCGCGATCGCCAACGTCGCGAACCTCTTCCTGGTTCGGGCCGAAGGACGTAACCGCGAGGTGGCCCTGCGCACGGCCCTCGGCGCGGGCTTCGGCGTGACGGCCCGCGAGCTCCTGCTCGAGGGGGTGGTGCTCGGGGTCGTCGCATCGGCCCTGGGATGGGCGCTGGCATACGGGGCGCTCGAGCTGCTCCACGCGGTCGGGGCTCGGGAGATGCCGCGTGTGGACGAGATCGCGCTCGACGGACGCTCGCTCGCCTTCACGCTGGGTGTCACCCTCGTCTCCGTGCTCGGCTTCTCGCTCCTCCCGCTTCTCAGGTACGCGCGTTCCGATCTCCAGCTCGCGCTCAGGGGCGGCGACCGGGGGCTCGCCGCCGGGCGCTCGCGGTCGAGGAGCGGTCTGGCGGCGGGACAGCTCGCCCTCGCCCTCGTGCTCCTCATCGGGGCCGGGCTCATGGTCCGCAGCTTCGGAGCGCTCACCGATGTCGACCCGGGATTCGAGCGGCCCGAGGAGGTCGTGACCTTCCGCCTCTTCGTCCCGACGGCCGAGGTACCGGGACTCGCGAACGCGGTCGAGACGCACAGGCGGATCGTCGAGGGGATCGGCGGGATCCCCGGCGTCGTCGAGGCGGCGGTGACCAACTCGGTGCCGATGGACGGGAGGAACAACAACAACGGCGTGCTGGTCGCGGATTTCCCCCTGGCGGAAGGCGACGCCGCGCCCTCACGCCGCCACAAGTTCGTGTCGCCGGGCTACTTCCGGACGATGGGGAACCGGGTGCTCGCCGGAAGGACGTTCACGTGGGACGACGCATTCCGGCGCCGCACCGTGGCGGTGGTGACGGCCGACTTCGCGAGCGAGTACTGGGACAGCCCGAGCGACGCGATCGGGAAGCGGATTCTCGAGAACAGCACCGGGCCGTGGAAGGAGATCGTGGGGGTGGTCGAACCGGTGCACGACGACGGGGTCGAGCGCGGCGCCGTCCCCACGATCTACTGGCCGCTGCTCGTGGCCGACTTCTGGGGGATGGAGGAGTTCGGCTTCAGATCGGTCGTGTACGCGGTCCGCTCGTCCGGCCCGCCGCCGACCAGCCTGCTCCCCCGGATCCGCGAGGCGGTGTGGGGAGTGAACGCGAATCTCCCGCTCGCCAACATCCAGACGCTCGCCTCGATCGAAGCGCGCTCGCGGGCGCGTACGTCCTTCACGTCGGCGCTGCTGGTCGTCGCGGCCGCGATCGCGCTCCTTCTCGGAATCGTCGGTCTCTACGGGGTCGTGGCGTACACCGTGTCGGTCCGACGTCGGGAGATCGGCGTGCGGATGGCCCTCGGCGCCCGCCGCCTGGACGTCACCTCGATGGTCGTGCGTCAGGGTCTGGCGCTCGCCGGGGTGGGGGTTCTCGGGGGGCTCGCCGTCGCGGCCGCCCTGACCCGGCTCATGCGACCCCTCCTGTTCGAGATCGACCCGGTCGATCCGTGGACCTATGCCGCGACCGCCGCGGCGCTGGCCCTCGTGGCCGTGCTCGCCAGCTACCTCCCGGGGCGACGTGCGGCATCGGTCGATCCCGTGCGTGTGCTGCGCGAGGAGTAGCCGGCCCCCGCGCAGCGCGGACGACTCGCCATGCCGCGCGGCTCAACCGTCGCGCAGCAGCCGTGCCGGGCTCAGTCGACGTGCTCGAAAGACCGGCAGACAGCCCGCTACCGAAGCCACCAGCACCGTCCCGGCGAGCGCCGCCGCGACGGCGCTCCAGGGCATGCCGATCGCTGCCCCACCCACGGTCGTCGCCGTCACGAGGCGTGAGCCGGCGGCGGCTCCGGTGAACGCGCCGACCAGCGCCCCCGCCACGACCGCGGGCACCGCATCCCCGAGGAGCGTCGAGAACAGCCTGGCGCCGTCGAGCCCGAGGGCTCGTCTGAGCCCGATCTCCTGCTCGCGCGTCTGGATCGTGTGGTTCACGACGGCGAGGATCCCGGTCGCGGCTAGCACGATCGCGATCATTCCGAACACGCTCATCACGAAGGCAGGCAGACGAATCACGCTCTCCTGCCGCTCCAGCCGCCGCTCCATCGGACTCACATCGTAGATCCCGACCGTGGGATCGATCTCCGCGAGAAGCGCCTGCACGGACCCCAGCCGCGTCCGCGCATCGCCGGGACCCCTCGCGATGATCGACGCGGTGGGCGTCGGCCAGTAGTCGTACGGGAAGAAGATGTCTCCGAAGACCTCGTTCTCGGGGCTCAGCCGGCCGCGGTGACGTGCACGGGCACTGACGCCCACGACGCGCGCCTGACGCGTCCCGCCCAGCGTGAAGAAGACACGTCCGATAGCCGACTCGCCGGGCCAGTAGTGCTCGGCGAAGGCCTCGTCGACCACGACGCCCGGTATCGAGTCCGTTGCGTCGGCCCGGTTCAGATCGCGTCCGGCGACGATCGGGATGCCGGCCGCCGCCAGCGCGCCCGGCGTGATCGAATGACGCTGGCTGATCTCGATGTTCCTGGCATCGTTCGGATCGAGATCCCCGCGGATCACCCGCGCGTGCCAGGCGGACTCGCCGAGGACGCTCGGTCCCCAGACGCCGGCGGCATCGATCCCCGGGAGGCCGGGAGCCCTGTCGGCGAACTGCACGGCGAGCTGCCGGCGACGCTCCCACCGGTTGCTGAAGTAGGTCGCGAGGGCCGCGGAGTCGGACGGAGCCGGCCGTCCGTCCTGCAGATCGAGGCGCAGGGTGAGGAGTCCCGTGGTCTCGAACCCGGTCGGTGTCCGCGTCACCTGACGAAATCCCTCCAGGGTCGCGAACGCGATCTGGAGGAGGACGACCGTGCCCGCCACCTCCGCCGCGACGACCCAGCGCCTCGTGGCTTTCCCGACGCCGCCCCGGGACCCCTGCACGCGATCGAGGAGACCGGAGGGGGCGGCCCCGGCACGGTAAGCAGCGGCGGCCGGGACGAGCCCGACCACGACCCCGGTACCGAGGACCAGCGCCAGCGCGATGAGCATCGAGGTGGAGTCGAGCCCGATCTCGGCGTGCGCGGGAAGAGGCAGCGCGACGTTGCCCTCCAGGGCCCCCACCAGGGCTGCGGCCAGGGCGACGCCGATCGCCCCGGCGAGCGTCGATACGATGAGACTCTCGGCGAGGTGCTGTCGGATCATTGCGCCCCGCCCGGCTCCGAGCGCGAGCCGGATCGATGTCTCGGCCGTCCGCTGTTGAGCGGAGATCAAACGCAGGCTCGCGACATTGACGCAGCTTACCAGCAGCACCAGGATCGCGGCCGCGACGACCAGTCGAATCGCGCCCTCCCTCGATGAACCGTCGACGAACTCGCGCAACGGGACCGTCCGAACCCCCCACCCATCGTGATCCGTCGCGTACTCGACCGCGAGACGAGCGCTTACGGGTGCCGCCTCCAGCCGTACGCGCTCGAGCTCGCCGGGCGAGCTCGCCCGGAAGACCGTCCAGAAGACTCGCTCGGCCCGATTCTCGTAGATGTTGTTGCCCAGGAACGGAGGGCTCATCGTCACCGGAACCCAGATGTCCGCCGGCGACGCCACCGTCTCGGGACCGAAGAACTCCGGTGGGGCGACCCCCACGACGCTGAACCGCATGTTGGAGATCTCGATCTCCTCGCCGAGCGGGTCCGGGACGTCGGGGAGCCGAGCGCGCCGGAACCGGTCGCTGATCACGATCACCGGGTGCGCGCCGGTCCCCACATCCTCCTCGGCGGAGAAGTAGCGCCCGAGAGCCGGAGGCACTCCCAGCACCCGGAAGTACCCCGAGTTGACGAACGCCAGCTTCACGACGTCCGCATCGCCGGATGCGGTGACGGCGGCATCGAAGTCCGGACGCACGACACCGATGTCGGGGAAGACCGTGCTCTCCCGACGGTAGTCCTCGATCTCCGCCAGCGACATCGAGACCTGAGGGCGATCCAGATCCAGTTGCGTGGCCCACAGTGTGTGGAGCTCGTCGGCGGCGGGGAACGGATAGGAGGCGAGGAGGGTCTCGCGAAGGAGCGTGAGCGCCAGGGCGCTGAGCCCGATACCGAACGCGAGAACGAGCACGGGCACCGCGTTCCGTCTCGGGTCCCTGCGGAGTGTTCGCGATGCGATCCGGACCTCGTTCAGCCACGCCCGCACGGCCTCGCCCCGCGACTCGCGCCGGCGAGCGCGAGCCCAACCGTACCAGACGGCCATTCGCAGGCAACACTGCCAGTACCACAAGACGGCCAGGGCCCGCGGGCGACGCCGACTCATCTCGGCGAACTCTTCACGCAGGTCGCCCAGCGCCGACAGCCCTTCCGGCCCCTCCGGCAGCGCCGCCCGCAGGGGCCACTCGGTCCACCGCGGCGGGCGGCTCACGCCGGCTGCAGCACGTCTTCGAGCCCCGCAGACAGCCGGTCCATCACACCCCGGGCATCGCGAAGCGCCTCGAGCCCTTCGGCGGTGACCTCGAAGCGCCGACGCGGCATACGCTGTCTCTCCGCGTCCCCCCGCTCGTTGTGCCAGGTCAGGTACCCCTTGTCCCCGAGCCGGTCCACGGTCGTGTAGAAGGCGCCCCTCGAGACCGAGCGCCGTCCGTCCTCCTCGAGGATGCGCCGCACCTCGAGCCCGAACGCGGCATCGCCGCCCTTGAGCACCCCGAGAAGCACCATCTGCTCGAACGATCCCAGGATCTTGTTGGACCCCATCTCCGCTCTCCCGATACGGTCACAATGTAGACTCAGCAGTCTACATTGTGTGCGGATTCGCGGCAAGCGGAGACGGCATCGTGAGGCGAGGGGCGGCGCGGGTCGATCTCCCCCCGCGGCCCCCCGAGCCTATTATCACGGTGACTCGCCGAACCGGAGGCCCGATGACGACCTGGTCCGACCACATCGCGATCTCGACTCGGGGAAACGACGACATCCTCGACATCACCGACGAGCTGCGGCGAATCGTCGCCGAGAGCGGTGTCTCGACCGGGATGGTCTCGGCCATGGTGATCGGCTCGACGGGCGCCCTGTCGACGCTCGAGTTCGAGCCGGGGCTCGTCGACAGCGACATCGCCGCGGCGCTCGAGAAGATCGCTCCGCGTGACGGCGAGTACGTGCACGAGCGGACGTGGAACGATGACAACGGACACAGCCACGTCCGGGCCTGTCTTATCGGACCGTCCCTGGCCCTCCCGATCGTGGAGGGGACCGTGCCGCTCGGCACCTGGCAGCAGGTGGTGGTGCTCGACTTCGACCCGCGCCCGCGTGATCGATGGATCGCCGTGACCGTCGTCGGCGTGTGACCCGGCCGGTCGATCCGCTGTTGAGGCGGCCGCCGGGGCGCCCCGGGGGCGCGCCCGGCGGCCCGGGACGTCAGCGCACCCAGACGACGCTGACGGCGAGCCCTTCAGGACCCTCGAAGACTCCCAGGCTGAGTCGGAGATCGATCGCATCGCCGACCTTGAAGTCGGATCCGAGGCCGAGACCGAACTCGACGTCGCTGTCGCCGTTCGTAAACAGGAACATCGTCGGCTGGCCGTAGAGAACGAAGCTGAAATCGTCGACGTTGACACGCCGACCGAGGGAGAGCCCGGCGGATGGTACGGTCCACGCGTCGAACTCGGCGGTGCCGACACCGAGAACGATGGCACCATCCAGCGGGAAGTCGTGCCTCTCGTGATCCAGCACGCGGACGCGGCCCTCGACGCCCATGATGAACTCGCTCGAGCCGCCGGTGTCGGCCTCGCTGGAGCCTTCGGAATCGAACACCCCGGCGCGAACGCCCAGATCCCAGTTCCCGAAGCCCTGGCGGTACTGCCCCTCGATCGCGAAGTCGCGGCCCCCGTCGGGGAAGCTGAAGGTGCCCCCGAACTCGTGGCTCTCGAACGCCCGGTAGGGGGCATTGAAGCTGGGCGTGAACGTCGGCTGCGCGACGACGGCGGACGCGGACAGCACCAGCGTCAACGCCGTCAGACAGGTGATTCGCCTCATCGACAAGTTCCCTCCGTGGGGTGTGGAGACCGTCTGGATCGGAGCCTCCGATCGCGACGAACTCGCTTCGACTGAACCGTAGTTTACAGCCCCACTGCACGATCCGCCGTCATCTCCCCCCAGGTCAATACTCCCGGCGCGCCTCGGGCCGGGCACGAGGCTTCAGGAACGACTCGCGACGAACATCTTTTCACAGCGAGCGGCAAAAGGATCCGCGCGGGCGGGCCTCGAGCGCGTGGATCCTGACCTGCGGCCCCCGCCCCCGGTGACCCGGCAGGGCGCGTCGTGACAGGCGAGAGCGAGGATCCGGCGTCAGTCCTCGCCGGGACGAGGGCGCTGGCATATCGGCTGCTCGAAGGGGCGACACCCGACGGCGACCCGCACTTCACCGGAGGACCTCGAACCTAAATGCGTCCGTCCCCCCCGATATCGCCCGTGTCGGATCCCCGCTCGCGCCCGCGAACCCGGGGGAAGTTCCTGTACGCCGGTGACCGCCGACTCGAGGTGCTCGGATACACGTACGGCCCCTTCGCGCCGGCGGAACATCGCGGCGACTACCCGTCCAACGACGTCGTCGACCGCGACTTCGCGGCGATCCGCTCGACGGGGGCCAACGCGCTTCGCGTCTACACGGTGCCGCCGCGCTGGCTCCTCGATCTCGCGGATCGGCACGGTCTGCGTGTCCTGATCGGGATCCCCTGGGAACAGCACGTAGCCTTTCTCGACGAAGCGGGTCT
The DNA here is from genome assembly GCA_033720355.1 of Gemmatimonadota bacterium. Taxonomy (GTDB): domain Bacteria; phylum Gemmatimonadota; class Gemmatimonadetes; order Palauibacterales; family Palauibacteraceae; genus Palauibacter. The sequence goes on along the minus strand of JAWWCR010000015.1, from coordinate 31,897 downwards.
GGCGGACTCGATCGAAGAGCGCGTCCGTCTCGCCGTGCGGCGCTGCAAACGCCACCCCGCCGTGCTCGGCTACGCGGTCGGAAACGAGATCCCCGCATCGATCGTCCGATGGACGGGTCAGCGACGGATCGAGCGCCACATCGAGCGGCTGTGGCGGGCGGTCAAACAGGAGGATCCCGAGGCGCTCGCGACGTACGTCAACTACCCGTCGACCGAGTACCTGGAGCTGCCGTTCCTCGACTTCGTGGGGTTCAACGTCTACCTGGAGTCGGTCGACCGGTTCGCCGCATACCTGAAGCGTCTGCACAACCTCGCGGGGGAGCGCCCGCTGGTGATGGGCGAGATCGGTCTTGACTCGTCGAGCCACGGCGAGGATGAGCAGGCGTGGCAGCTCGCGGCGCAGGTGCGAACCGCGAGACGCACCGGTTGCGCGGGCTCGTTCGTGTTCGCGTGGACCGACGAGTGGCGGGCGGGCGGGACGGACATCACGCGCTGGCGCTTCGGCGTCACCGACCGTGAGCGGCGCCCCAAACCGGCTCTCGACGCCGTGCGACGGTCGTTCTCCTCACGCCCGCTCGCGCCCGGACCCGATGCCCCGAGGGTGTCGGTCGTCGTGTGCGCCTACAATGCGGAGGCGACGCTGGCCGACTGCCTGGAGGGCGCGACGGCCCTCGACTACCCCGACTACGAGGTCATCGTCGTCGACGACGGGTCGACTGACCGGACCGCGGAGATCGCCGGCGGGTTCGACGTGCGGCTCATCTCGACATCGAGCCGTGGTCTCAGTCACGCCCGCAACACGGGGCTCGAGGCGGCGACCGGAAGAATCGTCGCGTACACCGACGCCGATGCGCGACCCGAACCCGACTGGCTGACGCACCTCGCGCTTGCCTTCGACGAGACGGGGCACGCGGGGATCGGCGGACCGAACCTGGCGCCCGGCGGTGACGGGTGGATCGCCGACTGCGTCGAGAACGCTCCGGGCGGTCCGGTGCACGTCCTGTTGTCGGACGACGAGGCCGAGCACATCCCCGGGTGCAACATGGCCTTTCGGCGCGAGGCCCTGGAGGCGATCGACGGTTTCGATCCGCGGTTTCGGGTCGCCGGCGACGACGTCGACGTGTGCTGGCGGATCCAGGCGGCGGGCATGACACTCGGGTTCTCGCCGGTCGCGGTCGTCTGGCACCACCCGCGCGACTCGATACGCGCCTACTGGCGGCAGCAAGCCGGGTACGGCCGGGCCGAGGCGCTTCTCGAGGAGAAATGGCCCGAGAAGTACAACACGGCGGGGCACGTGACGTGGGGAGGCCGGGTGTATCAGGCCGGGCTGCGTCGCTTACTGCCGCGACAGCGGGTGTACCACGGCGTGTGGGGAACGGCGCCCTACCAGAGCGCGGAGCCCCAGCCGCCGGGGGTGCTCGAGGGTCTGGCGTCCACGCCCGAGTGGTATCTCGTGCTCGGGTGCCTGGCCTTTCTGAGCACCCTGGGTGCCACCTGGGCGCCGCTGCGGCTCACTCTCCCCGTGCTCGCGGTCGCGCTCACGCCGGTGCTGGCGCGCGCGATCGCCGGGTCGAGGTCGGCCCGCTTCCCCGACGAGCTCGCCGACCCGACGCTCGACCGAAGACGGCGAGCCGTGACGGCGCTCCTCCACCTCCTTCAGCCCGCCGCTCGTCTGAGAGGCCGGGTGAGGTACGGTCTCACACCGTGGCGGGTGCGTTCGGCGCGGCGGTTCTCGTGGCCGACGGTCCGTAACGCCTTCCTGTGGTCGGAGAGCTGGCGCTCTCCGTCCGAATGGGTCGGCCAGCTCGAGGGCGCCCTGCGGCTGATGAGAGCGCGCGTGCTCACCGGGGGCGAGTTCGATCGCTGGGATCTGACGGTGAAGTCGGGGATGTTCGGTCGGGCGCGCGTCTACACGTGTACGGAGGAGCACGGTAACGGACGACAGTTCATCCGCTTCCGGTTCGTCCCGTGGATGGCCCGGCCCGCGGTGGTCGCGATCGCCTCGGCGGTCTCGCTCGGCGCGTGGGCGTTCGCCGATGGCGCCGGTTTCGCGGGCGGCGTCTTCATCGCGCTGGCGACCATCGTGACGGTGCGCGTGACGCTCGAGTGCGGGGCGGTTCTGTCGGCCTGTCTCCAGGCGACGGACGAGATGGAGGTGACCGACCTCCGGACCAGGAAGCGCGTACTCGAGCCGGTCGCGCCACACGCGACGCGGAGTCCCGGTCGGGCGCCCGCGGGCGAGCTCGTCTCCAGCGGAACGGGATCGGCGCCGTGAGACACCTGCTGCGGGTCTTCGGCTACGTGAGACCGTTCCGCCGGCTGGCGGTCCTGAGCGCGATCCTCACGATCGTCGTCGCGGGTCTCGGCCTGCTCGCACCGTGGCCTCTGAAGATCATGTTCGACAGCGTCCTCGGCGATCACCCGCTGCCCGGCCCTCTCGAGCCGATCCTCGCGCCCCTCGCCGACGACACGATGCTCGTGCTGCTCCTCGTCGTGGCGGGCGGGTTTCTCATCACTGTCGGTGAGAACCTTCTCGGCGTGTGGAACAGCTACGCGCAGACGAAGCTCGAGCAGGGCATCATCCTCGACTTTCGCACCGACCTGTTCGCGCACGCGCAGCGGCTCTCGATGGCGTACCACGACCGGCGGCGCGCCGGCGGACTGATCTTCGCGATCAACCACCAGGCCGACAGCGCGGCCGGGCTGCTGATGGCGCTCCAGCCGCTCGTGCAGAGTGGCCTCACCATCGTCGGGATGTTCTGGATCACGTATGTGATCAACCCGCGGCTCGCCCTCCTGTCGCTTCTCGTCGTCCCCTTCATGTATGGCGCAGTCGCCTACTACATGCGGCACATCGACTCGCGCGTACGCGAGGTCAAGAACCTCGAGGGCGAATCGCTGTCGATCATCCACGAAGCCGTCTCGATGCTCAGGGTGATCGTGGCGTTCGGGCGTGAGCGCTTCGAGCAGCGGCGCTTCCGCGAGCACGGCGAGCGCGCGGTCGACGCCCGGGTGGGCGTCACGGTCAGACAGACGGCGTTCTCGCTGGCCATCAACACGACGACGGCCGCGGGGGCGGCGCTCGTGCTCGGCTTCGGCGTCCACCAGATCCTTCAGGGGCGGATGACGAGCGGCGAGCTGCTGATCGTGATCGCCTACGTGACGTCGATCTACTCGCCGCTCGAGACCATCTCGACGACGATCGGATCGCTGAAGGAGAGGTTCATCAGCCTCGAGATCGCGTTCGACCTCCTCGACGAGCAGCCCGACATCGTCGACGCCCCTGACGCGCGACCGATCGACACCGCCCGGGGCGACATCGCGTTCGAGAAGGTTTCGTTCGGCTACCAGGAGCGCGAGCAGACCCTCTCGGACATCGACTTCGCGGTCCCGAGCGGATCGATCGTGGGGATCGTCGGTCCGACCGGCGCGGGGAAGACCACGCTCGTGAGCCTCATCTCGCGGTTCTACGACCCGCAGGAAGGTCGCGTCACGCTGGACGGTCACGACATGCGCGACCTCACGCTCGTCTCTCTGCGGCGGCAGGTGAGCGTAGTCCTCCAGGAGCCGCTGCTGTTCTCGAACACGATCCGCGAGAACATCCGGTACGGCCGCCTCGACGCGACCGACGAAGAGGTCATCGACGCCGCGAAGGCCGCGAACGCGCACGACTTCATCATGAGCCTCCCCCGCCGCTACAGCACGCAGCTCGGCGATCGCGGCGCACGGCTTTCGGGAGGCGAGCGCCAGCGGATCGCGATCGCGCGTGCGTTTCTCAAGGACGCGCCGATCCTCATCCTCGATGAGCCGACATCCTCCATCGACTCCCGCACGGAATCGGTCATCCTCGACGCGCTCGATCGGCTGATGGTCGGACGGACGACGTTCATGATCGCGCACCGGCTATCCACCATACGCAACCCGGATCTCATCCTCGTGATGGACGGGGGGCGGATCGTCGAGAGCGGAACGATCGACGACCTGCTGCGGAGGGACGGTCTGTTCAGCGAGCTGTGGGAGATCCAGGCGGGCGGCGCGATGTCCAGGGTCGCGGTCGCCGCGGCGGGCGGGGGGCCGAGATGAACATCCGGGAGGCCCCGGTCCTCGTCCTTCTGGGCTCGATGACGAAGATGCCCGTGGCGGGCGTCGTCTGGCAGACGATCCACTACATGCTCGGGTTCGAGCGCCTCGGATACGACGTGTATTACGTGGAGGCGCACGCCCGTACGCCGTCGATGCTCATGCGGACGCCCGACGACGACGGCGGCGTCCTGGCCGCTGCGTTCATCGCGGGCGTCATGGGACGGTTCGGCCGCGCACACCGGTGGGCGTACCAGGCCCTCCAGGACGACGGTGCGGTCTTCGGGTTGAGCGAAGCGGGTCTCGCGGCGGTGTTCGACCGGGCCGAGCTGGTCGTGAACCTGCACGGCGGGACGATGCCGCGACCCGAGCACCACGCCAACGGCCGGCTCGTCTACCTGGGCACCGACCCCGTCCAGCTCGAGCTCGAGCTGGCCCGCGACGATGGCGAGGCCATCGCCTTCCTCGAGCCGCACAGCGCGTTCTTCACCTTCGCCGAGAACTACGGCCGGCCGGACTGCCCCCTGCCCGTGAGCGGCCGCTTCGAGCTGCTGCCCACGCGACAGCCGGTCGTCCTCGACCTCTGGCGAGCGGTGTACGACGCCCGCCCGCCGTTCACGACGGTCGCCAACTGGCGCCAGCACTGGCGCGAAGTCCGGTGGGAGGGGGAGACGTACCACTGGAGCAAGCACCTCGAGTTTCTCAAGCTGGTGGACCTCCCCCGACGGACCGACCAGTCGCTCGAGCTCGCGCTCGCCAACTGCGGCCCGGAGGACCTGGAGCTCCTGCGCCGGAGCGGCTGGTCGGTGCGCGACGCCCTCTCCTTCTCATCGGACCCGGACGCGTATCGGGACTATCTCATGGGATCGCGCGGCGAGTTCACGGTCGCGAAGGACCAGAACCTCCGGTTCAGGACCGGGTGGTTCAGCGACCGATCCGCCACCTATCTGGCCGCCGGACGCCCGGTCGTCACGCAGGACACCGGTCTGGGCTCGGTACTCCCGCTCGGCGAGGGGCTCTTCGCGTGGAGGACCGCCGAGGAGGCCCTCGAGGCATTCGACGCGATCAACTCCGACTACACCCGGCACTCGAAGGCGGCCCGCGAGATCGCATGCGAGCACTTCGACTCGACGGTGATCCTCAAGTCTCTCCTCGAACGGACGGGTGCACCGTGCGCGTGCTGATGGTCAGTCACCGGTTTCCGCCAGACGCGGTGGCCGGCGTGGAGCGCTACACCGAGTCGCTCGCGGCGAGGCTGGTCGCGCTGGGCGACTCCGTCACGGCCCTTTCGCGCCGCCCGGCGCCGGGTCCGGTGCGACCCGTGCGCGAGCGGCACGATGGCGGCGTGGACGTGATCCGGCTGGTAGGCGGTGGAGTGGATCGCGACCAGTGGTTGAACCTGGCCGGCGAGCTCGACGCATGGTTCGCGGCGACGCTCGACGAGGTCCGTCCGGACGTCGTCCATGTGAACCACCTCGTCGATCTCTCGCCGGGGTTCCTCACGCTGGCGCGCGAGGCGGGCGCGGCGGTGGTCCTCACGGCGCACGATTTCTGGCTTCCCTGTCCTCGGATCACGCTACAGCGTCCCGACGGCTCGCTCTGCGGCGGTCCGGAAGGTGGTCGCGCCTGCGCGACGCACTGTCTCGCGAACGGTGGCGAGGCGGCGGACGAGGCGGTGAATCGCCTGCGACTCCGTGCCCTGTACTTCCGTCGGCTGCTCGACATACCGGACCGTCTGCTCTGCCCGTCGCGGTACGTCGCTGAGTGGTTCGAGGGATGGGGGATCGAGTCGGGGCGCATGCAGCCGGTCGCGAACGGTATCCGGATCCCCGAGCGGAAGCCGCCACGGCCCCGCTCCACAGTAGGTGACGGTCGGCTCACGATCGCGATCCTCGGTGCCGTCGTGCGCCACAAGGGACACGCCACGGTGGTCGAGGCGCTCGCGCGCGCCGGGGTGGAGGCGGACCTGTACGTCCACGGCCCGCTCGGCGACCCGGAGCTCGTCGCCGAGATCCGGTCGGCGGCCCGGGCGATCCCGGGGGTCTCGCTGCACGTCTGCGGTCCGTACGAACCCCGCGACCTGTCGCTCCTCCTGGAAGGCGTCGATCTCCTGGTCGCGCCGTCGGTGTGGCCCGAGACCTTCTGCCTGGTCATCCGCGAGGCGCTCGTACGAGGCATTCCGGCGATCACCACACGCCTCGGCGCCCTCCCCGACGCGATCGAGCACGGCGTGAACGGCTTCCTGTACGACCACGACGATCCGGACGAGCTGGCGGGCCTCTTCGAGCGCCTCGCCGGCGAGCCCCACCTCCTGGACGTCCTGGGCGATGGGGCGGCGGCCACGGCGGTGCCCGGTCTCGACGAGCACGCCGATCGGGTGCGGCGAATCTACATCGAGGCGTTGGAGACGCGGACGTCTAACGCCGCGCGCGCGCGGACGGCGGCGATCGAGCTCGCGGCGATCGAGGCCCTCCTCGGCGAGGACGCCTCGCGCGGCGCGGAAGCGCATACGCTGGAGGGAGTCGCATGAGCGGCGATCGATACGACCGGACCCCGGAGTCCGTGGAGGCGCAGCTCGTGCTTCAACGCCGAATCCTGCGCACACTGGCGGCGCGCGAGGCCGAGCTTCGCGCGCTGCGGTATTCGGAAGCCGCCCGGGATGACGGCCCGGCGCGCGAGGCGATCGGCGGGGCGACGACGGACGCCGCGGGTCGGCGAGACGGGCTGCGGCGACGGTGGCTCGCCGCCAAGGCCTACATCGTCGAGTGCGAAGAGCGCATCGCGACGCTCGAGCACGAGCTGGCCCGGGGCGCCGCGAGCGCGGCCCGACCCGCCGACGGCGACATCGACCGACCGATCGCGGCGTGCACGATCGTCTGTCGAAACTACCTGGCGCACGCGCGGGCCCTGCTCGAGAGCCTCGGCCGGGCCGAGCCGACGGCGCGCCGCTACCTGCTGGTACTCGATGCCGAGCCCGACGAGATCGACGTCGACCCGGGCGTGGAGGTCATCTCGCCGCGGCGGTTGCGCCTCCCCGACTTCGCGGCGATGTCGTTCAAGTACGGCATCGTCGAGTTCAACACGGCCGTGAAGCCGTATCTCCTCTCGCTCCTGTTCGACGACTACGGTGAGGAGGAGGTCGCGTACTTCGACCCCGACATCCTCGTGATGCGCCGTCTCGACGAGCTTCGGCGGATGCTCGCGGGCGCCGACATCGTCCTCACCCCGCACATCACGCAGCCGATTCCGGATGACGGCCTCGCTCCCTCCGAGCCCGACATCATGGTCTCCGGGGCCTACAACCTCGGCTTCATCGCGGTCCGGCGGACCGAGGAGGCCCGCCGCTTCCTGACCTGGTGGGAGCGGAGGCTCGAGGACGGGTGCCGCATCGACGTCCCGAACGGGCTCTTCACGGACCAGAAGTGGATCGATCTCGTCCCCGGTCTCTTCCCCGGGACGGCGATCCTGCGCGAACCGGCCTACAACGTCGCCTTCTGGAACCTCCACGAGCGGACGATCGATCGGGATGGCGGGGGCTACCTCGTCAACGGGCGCCCCGCCGCCTTCTTCCACATCAGCGGCTTCGATCCGCGGCGGACGGACCTCCTCTCGAAGCACCAGACGCGAACGACCGTCGAGCCCGACAGCGGTCTCGCCGCGTTGCTGGAGCACTACGCCGAGCGGCTCGAGGAGCACGGGTACGCCGAGGCGCACGCCGAAGAGTACGGGTACGATCGGTTCGCCGATGGGATCAGGGTCCACCCGTATTTTCGCCGACTGTACCTCGCGCTCTCGGCGGCCGATCGATCCCGCTTCGGCGATCCGTTCACCCGGCTCGGGTCGGGCGGTTTCCGCGACTGGGCGACCCGTCCGAGACCGGAATGCGGAGGCCTCAGCTACTTCCTTCTCGAAATCTACCAGGCGCGCGCGGACCTCCAGGACGCTTTCCCCGACGTCCGCGACCGCGACCGGCCGCACTTCATCGAGTGGGCCCGCACGCAGGGTCCGCTGGAGATGAACTACGACCCCTCGCTCATCCGCGACTCCGAGCAGGGGGCCCGGACCGCTGCCGGACCCGACGCCGAACCGGTGCCGGACGCGGAGGACGGCCAGCCCCGACACTACGTGGCGCTGGTGGACCGGATCCGCGGCATCGCGGACGAGGCGCTGCCTGCCGGCGCGACCGTGGCCGTCGTGAGCCGGGGGGACTACCGGCTCATGCACCTCGGCGGCCGACAGGCCTGGCACTTCCCGCGGACGGAGACCGGACTGTACGCCGGTTACCACCCGCGTACGAGCGAGGACGCGATCGACCACCTCGAGGCGCTGCGGGCCGCCGGGGCCGACTTCCTCCTTTTTCCGGCGACCTCGATCTGGTGGCTCGACCACTACGAGGGGTTCCGCGATCACCTCGAGGGCCGCTACCCACGGGCGCTGAACGACCCGGCCGTGTGCGTCGCCTTCGATCTCACCCGGTCGGCGAACGGCGACGGCGCGACCCTCCGGAAGGCAGGCTGAGCATGACCCCCAACGAGTCGACGACCGCGCACGTGCTGCGTCTCGAGCGCGACGACCCGCCCCACGAGGCGTCACCCCCGAAGGTGCGGATCGAGGCCGTCGAACGGCTCGGCGGCGACGGCCCGCGTCTGCGAGCCGCGGCGATCGATCGACCCGGCGTCGGTGACGAGTGGCCGGGGACGTCGCTTCCGATCGCCGGCTGGGCGCTCGGGACCGGGGTGCCGGCCGTGGCGGTGGACTTCGTGCACGAGGGCAGGGTCATCCGGAAGACGCCGCTGGCGATGAGACGCGAAGACGTCGTCGCACGCTTCGAGGGCGAACCGATTCGACCGAGGTGCGGGTTCCGCGCCTCGGTCGGGATGCTGGGTCTACCGAGTCCCTGCGACCTCGACGTGCGTGTGGTGTTCGACGACGGCTCGATCGAGCCGCTCGCGCGCGTGCGGGCGACCCACACGCCGCTTCCACCGACATCGGTGTCGCGGTGGACGCCGTTGGCGCTCACGACGCTCGGCCGGACGGGCTCGACGTGGCTGATGCGGCTGTTGCGCGAACACCCCCAGATCGCGGTTCACGGCGGGTATCCGTACGAGACCCGCGCCGCGGCCTACTGGCTCCACATGGTCGGTGTCCTGGCCAGCCCGGCGAACACGCTCCAGTCATCGCACCCGGATGCGTTTCCCGACGACCTGTGGACGATCGGACACCACCCGTTCAATGGGGAGTCGCTCGCCCCGGAATCGTCGCTTCGCCGCTGGTTCGCGGCGGGCTACCCGGCGCACGTCGCCGAGCTGGCGCGCGTGTCGATCGACGACTTCTACGATCGCGTCACCGAGGACCTCGGAAAGCCCGGCGCGACCCGTTTCGCCGAGAAGCTCACACCGGGACAGGTCCCGCGGTTGATGTGGGAGATCTATCCCGCCGCCGGCGAGATCATCCTGGTTCGCGACTTCCGCGACATGGCGTGCTCGATCCTCGCGTTCAACGAGAAGCGGGGGTTCGTCGCGTTCGGTCGCGAGAACGTCGACTCCGACGCGCGCTTCATCGCCGACAATCTCGCGAGCGGCGCGAACGCCCTGCTCGCCGCGTGGCGCGAGCGTTCGGACAGGGCACGACTCGTCCGATACGAGGATCTGGTGCTCGATCCGGTGCCCACGCTCGCGGCGCTCTACGAGGGACTCGGGCTCGCCTCCGACCCCGACCTGGTGCGCGACTCCGTCGCCCGGGCGTCGGGTCGTGAGGGCGCCATGGAGCGACACCGGACGAGTCGCAACCCCGCCGCATCGATCGGACGCTGGCGCGACGAGCTCGACCCGGGGCTGGTCGACGTCTGTCGGACAGCGTTCGGGGAGGCGCTCGAGGCCTTCGGCTATGATCTCGAGTAGACCGCTCGTCAGCGTCTGCATCCCGACCCGCGATCGGGCGGGACACCTGCGCGAGGCCCTCGAGTCGGTGCTCGCCGAAGACGTCGGCGAGATGGAGGTGCTGGTGCTCGACGACGCCTCGACCGACCACACGGCCGCGGTCGCTCGCGAGATGGACGACGGTCGGGTCATCTATCACCGCCACGCGACGCCGATCGGGATCGCCGCCAACCGGAACGCGTGTCTCGAGGCGGCCCGCGGAGTCTATCTCGCGTGGCTCGATGACGACGACGCATATCTGCCCGGTGGGCTCGCTCGGCAGATCGAGACCCTCGAGCGCGAGCCCGAGGTGGCGCTCGCCCACGCGTCCGTGGAGGTCGTCGACGCCGAGGGGCGGCCGCAGCCCGCGTGGCGCGTCCCCTTCGAGTCCGACACGATCGAGACGGGTGCGGAGGCCTTCGAGGAGCTCCTGCTCCGCAACTACGTCCACGCGCCCACGGCCGTGACCAGGGCCTCCGCGCACCGTACCGCGGGGCCCTACGCCACATCTCTGGGTGACAGAGCGGAGGACTGGGACGCATGGCTCCGGCTGTCGCTTGTCGGCGACGTCGCGTACGCAGCGCGACCGGCCGCCCGGTATCGACGGCACGGTGGGAGCGCCACGGCCACCCGCGGGGCGAGCCTCGAATGGCTGGAGAGCGAGACCCGGGTCGTACGACGCGCCCTCCAGCGGGGACGGGGGCGCGTCCCGGACTTTCGCACGACACGTCGATTGGCTTACGCGGCGCTCGCGTCACGGCACCTCGAGGCGGCGAGCGACGCGCTGGTCCGCGGCGCCGGATCGACGGCCGCGCGCGCGGCGCGGAGGGCCGCCCGTCTCGCCCCCTCGATGGCGTGCGAGCTGGCGATCGCCGCCGATCATGCGTCGCGGGGGGACGAGCACGGGTTCCACGAGGCGACGCACCCAATGTTGCGCCGTCTCGCGCGCGTGCTCGCGAACACCCGCTATGGCGCGACCGTACAGGAGCGGGTCGACTCGACCGAGGCGTGGAGCACCGACCGCGCCCGCGTCGCGAGGCGCATCCGCCGGGTCGTCCCGCATGGCGCCAGGATCGCCGCGATCGACAAGTGGGACCCATCGCTGCTGCACGACTCGCGGCGCGATGGGTGGCACTTCCCCGACCTCGCGCTCGCGCCCGACGGCTATCCGGCCGACGACGCCGGCGCGATCGAGCACCTCGAGGCGCAGCGGTCGCGCGGCGCGGACTTCCTCGTCATCCCCGGTGTCGCATTCTGGTGGCTCGATCATTACGCCGGGTTCGCGCGTCACCTCGATACCCGGTTCGAGCTGGTCTGGAGCGATGACGCGTGCGTGATCTACCGGCTCGCCCGCGCGGACGAGCAGGTGGCATGAGCCTCCCCATGACCGCCGGGTCGGTCGTGATCGCGGGCGCCGTAGCGCGTCGTCCTCGCCGCGGAGGGCACGCATGGGCGTTCCTCCAGTACGTGCTCGGGTTTCGGAGGTTGGGCTGGGATGTCACGTGGCTCGACTCGATCGACCCGACGACGCGCTCCGGGGCGACCGACGACGAGGACGACTATCCACGGGCCCGCCGGCGCCGGGCCGCCGAGGTCGGCGAGTTCGAGCGGTTCTGCGCCTTCGCCGGCATCGAGGGCGATGCGTCGCTGATGGTAGGTGCCTCGGAGAGGCGGCCCCCGGTCGACGCGGACGCCGTCGCCGCGGGTCTGCCGAGACGCGACGTGCTCGAGCGGGTCCGGGCCTCCGACCTGTTGATCAACGTGATGGGGTACATCCGCGACGAGGAGGTCCTGGGCGCCGCGCCCCGACGGCTCTTCCTCGACATCGACCCCGGGTTCGGTCAGATGTGGGAGGACATGGGGCTCGCCCGTCTGTTCCACGGGCACGACGCCTATGCGACGGTCGGAGGTCGCGTCGGAGATGACGACTGTCTCATCCCGACGCTCGGGATCGACTGGATCCGCACGCCGCCCCCGGTCGTACTCGCCGAGTTCGAACCCCGAGAATCCCGCACCGATGCGCCCTGGACGTCTGTGTGCTCGTGGCGCGGCCCCTTCGAGCCCATCGAGCACGAGGGGCGTACCTACGGCCTCCGGGTGCACGAGTTCAGGCGATTCCTCGAGTTGCCCCGTCTGACGGACGCACCGTTCACGATCGCGCTGGACATCGACGAGTCGGACGCCGTCGACCGTGACCGGCTCGTCGCCGCCGGGTGGCGCCTGGTCGACCCGCTCGACCGTGCGGGCGACTACGAATCGTACAGACGGTTCATCCGCAGCTCGGCGGGCGAGCTCATGATCGCCAAGGGGCTGTACGTGCAGACCCGCAGCGGGTGGTTTTCCGACCGTTCCGTCTGCTACCTGGCGAGCGGTCTCCCGGTGGTGGCGCAGGACACCGGGTGGACCGAAAGCCTTCCGTCGGGTGACGGTCTGATCGGATTCGGGACGGTCGGGGAGGCGGCCTCGGCGATCGACGCCGTCCGCTCGAACCCCCGACGGCACGCGCGGGCCGCGCGGGAGGTCGCGGAGGCCCGTTTCGACTCGAGGCGCGTTCTCGCGCGACTGGTCGAGCGCGCGGTCGCCACGCCCTCGATGAGGGCAAGCGCGTGACGACCGTCGTCGTGGCGGGCGCGCTGGCGAACAAGCCGGGGAACGGCGGCGAGGCGTGGGTCCGCATGAGCTGGGCGCGAGGGCTGGCGCGGCTGGGCTTCGATGTCTGGTTCGTCGAGACGCTGGCGGAGCCGCTCGCGGCCGACCCCGAAGCGCGCGACCGCGCGTCACGGTTCTTCCGCGAGGTGACGGCGGCGAACGGGTTCGCCGACCGCCGGGCCCTCCGGATCGATGGCCGGGTCGCCGGGATATCCGACGCCGAATGGGACGACCTCGGCGACGAGTGCGATCTCCTGGTCAACATCAGCGGCCACCTCGGACGGGACCCGTGGTTCGACCGGATCCCGCATCGCGTATACGTCGATCTCGACCCCGGGTATACGCAGATCTGGGATGCACAGGGGCTGCTCGGGACACGGATCGCCGATCACACCCATCACTACTCCGTGGGTCTCAACCTCGGGACGGCGGAGTGCTCGATCCCGACCGGCGATGTCGCCTGGCGTCCGGTGCTCCAGCCCGTCGTGCTGGAGGATTGGGGAGTCGGTGAAACGCGCTCCGACACCGCGGGCGACCCGGGTGACGCGGACTCCGGCGGGCGGACCGAGGACCTTCGCTTCACGACGATCGCCAGCTGGCGGGGCGCGTTCGGTCCGCTGAACCACGACGGTCGGACGTACGGCGTGAAGGCGCACGAATGGCGACGCTTCCGCGCGTTGCCGACGCTCGCGCGCCCGCACCGCTTCGAGGCCGCGCTCGCGATCCACCCGTCGGACATCGACGACCGTAAGGCGCTCGAGCGGGCCGGTTGGGCGCTCGAGGACCCGGCCGCACGCGCGGGATCGCCGGGCGCCTATCGCGAATACGTCACGGAGTCCGACGCGGAGTTCTCCGTCGCCCAGGGCATCTACGTCGACACGGCCAGCGGCTGGTTCAGCGACCGCACCGCGCGGTATCTGGCCTCGGGGCGTCCGGCACTCGTGCAGGACACCGGGTTCGGCCGCGTGATCCCCGCGGACGAGGGCATCCTGACGTTCACGACTCTCGGCGAGGCGGTCGAGGGCGTGAAGGCGATCGCGCGTGACTACGACCGACATGCCCGGGCCGCCCGCCGGCTGGCCGAGACCCGGTTCGACGCCGACATCGTCCTTGGCGGCATGCTCGAGGACCTCGACCTGTGTCCGTGATCGAAGGGATCCCGACCGCCCCCGAGAGCGGTCTTCCGGTCATCGTGTCCGGCATGGTCTCCGCCGTCCCGGGACACGGCGGGGCGACCTGGGCCGTCCTCCAGTACATCCACGGACTCCGCGATCTCGGATACGACCCGGTCCTGGTCGAGTCGATCGCGGCGGTGAACCGCACGCCGCGAGTCGTCTCGTACTTCACCCACGTGTGCGAGTCGCAGGGCCTCGAAGGCCGCGCGGCCCTCATCGACGAGCTGGGTGGCACCTTCGGGATGAAGCGCTCGGATCTCAGCGACCTGGTCGACCACGCCCCCGTGCTGCTCGATCTCGCGGGCACGCTGCGCGACGAGGACATCCTCGGCCGCATCGACAGACGCGTCTACGTGGACCTCGATCCGGGGTTCACACAGCTGTGGCAGACCGCCGAAGACATCGACATGCGGCTCGACGGGCACACCCACCACGCGACCGTGGGTCTGGACATCGGGCGACCCGGGTGCCGTGTGCCGACACTCGGCGTCGATTGGGTTCCGACCCTCCCGCCGGTCTGCCTCGACCGCTGGACCTGCACGGAGCCCGACGGCGCCGGCGCGTGGACGACGATCGCGAACTGGCGGGGGTACGGGTCGATCGTCCACGAGGGTCGCCGGTACGGACAGAAGGCCCACTCGTTCCGTCCTCTCTTCGCGCTCCCCGGTCGGACCGGCGTCACCCTGGAGGTGGCCCTGTCGATCCACCCCGAGGAACGCGATGACCTGGCCGCGCTCGAGCGGCACGGCTGGACGCTCCTCGACCCCGGCGAAGTCGCATCCACCCCCGATCGGTACCGGCGCTTCATCGCGGGCTCGCGCGCCGAGATCGGGATCGCGAAGGAGGGGTACGTCGAGGCGGACTGCGGGTGGTTCAGCGACCGGAGCGCCTGCTATCTGGCCGCCGGACGCCCGGTGCTCGCGCTGGAGACGGGCTTCTCGCGACACCTCCCGACGGGACTGGGGCTGCTCTCCTTCCGCTGTCTCGACGAGGCCATCGCAGGCGTCGAGGCGATCGAGCGCGACTACGAGCGACACTCGCGTGCGGCGCGGGAGATCGCCGGGTCGTACCTCGACGCGCGAACCGTATTGAGCCGGCTGCTCGACAGCGTGGGGATCCGGTGACCGGCCCGGCCGTGGACCGCCGTGCCCTGGCCACCCTCATCGCCGAGGAGCTCGCGGAGTTCTCGATGCGCAGCGCGGCGGATCGATCGACCCACTCGCTCGAGACGGCCCGCGTGGTCACCGTGGACGGACGCGACCTGGATCTCGTCTTCAAGGGCACGCGCGCGTCTCGCGGCAGCGGCGACTTCGTGCGACCTCGGCTCGTGCGCGACGAGTCGCGCGAGGTCTGGGCCTACTCCTCGCTGCTCGACCCACGCGCGATCGACACGCCGCGGTTCTACGGGGTGCTCGACGAGGGCGGCGCCGGCGAGCGGCTCGTCCTCGAGGCGCTTCCGGGCCGTCCGCTCACCGAGTCGGGAGACATCGACGCGTGGCGCGCCGCCGCCCGCTGGCTGGCGGCGTTCCACGAATGGGGCGATCGACGCGTGAGCGGCCTGGGCGAAGAGGACCCCGTCCTCCACCAGACACCGGCCCTCCACGAGCGCTGGCTCGAACGCGCCATCCGCCGCGCCGCCGCAGAGGGTCGTGCGGCGGTCGGCACGCGGCTCAATGAGATCCGGGCGGCGCACCGGGTCGCGGTCTGCCGACTCGCGGGTGGACGGCGCGGGCTCGTCCACGGCGAGTTCTACCCGTCCAACCTTCTCGTCGCCCGTCGCGGCTCGGGCTGGCGGATCCGCGCCGTCGACTGGGAGTCGATCGGGGTCGGACCGGTGGCACTCGATCTCGCCGCTCTCACTACCGGCGATTGGGCCGCCAGCGAGCGAACGGCGCTCTGGCGAGAGTACGCGGACGCGCGCGACACGCCGCTCGAGACCCTGACCCCCGATCTTCACGCGGCGCGGCTGGTCAATGCGGTCCAGTGGCTCGGCTGGACGGTGGGGTGGACTCCCCCGGTCGAGCACGATCGCGATTGGATCGAGGAGGCACGCGACGCCGCGCGGCACGTGCTCGACGAGACGGGGTCCCGGCCCGTCGGGCCCCACCGGGGACAGAAACTGCCCGCGCCCTGAAAAGTCTGAACAGTCGCGGCGGTCGCTCTCGCGAATCGCAACGCGGGGGAGGGCGTCACCGGACGCGGAAACCTTGCAACCGCGCGGAAAACCCGGCATGCGGCGTCCGCACCGTGGCAGATCGCACGGTCCCGCACGGCCGGAACGGACTCTGCTTCTCCGGTGGCTACCTCCGTAACCGTGTAGACCGCACCCCCGGGGCCGTAGACGTGGCGCACTTTCGGCGACAACTCATCGTGAATGCCGATGACTTCGGGCTGACCGCGAGCGTGAACGCGGGGGTCGAGCGCGGGTTCCTCGACGGCGTCGTCACGAGCGCGAGCCTGATGACCGCGCGTCCCGCCGCGGCGGCCGCCGCCGACTTCGCACGCCGACATCCGGCGCTGAGCGTCGGACTCCACCTCGACCTCGGCGAGTGGGTGTGTCGGGATGGCCGGTGGCAGCTTTCCTACGAAGTGGTCGACCCCGGCGATCCGCTCGCCGTGCAGGCCGAGGTCGAGCGGCAGCTCGCGGCCTTCCGCGATCTGCTGGGTCGCGACCCGACACACGTCGATTCGCACCAGCACGTCCACCTCGGCGAGCCGGCTCGCGGCATCGTGCGGACGCTGGCCGAGTCCATCGACGTCCCCGTCCGCCGTCTCGATCGGCGAGTCCGCTTCTGCGGCGACTTCTACGGACAGTCCGGGACCGGTACCCCGCTCCCCTCTCTCATCACCGTGGAGTCGCTGCTCACCCTCGTCGACGGCCTCCCGGCGGGGTGCAACGAGCTCGGCTGCCACCCGGCGGCGGGGTCGGTACCCGAGTCCGTTTACGACCGGGAGCGGTCGGTCGAGCTCGCCACGCTGACGGACCCGCGGGTCGTCGAGGCGTTGCGCGAGGGACCGACACGTCTCGCTAGCTTCCACGAGCTGGGAGATCCCGAGCGCGTCGCGCCGATCCTCACGGGGGCCCCGTGAGGGCGTCCGTGCGCCGCCTCCGGATGCGGCTCGGTCTGTCGGCCTTCGTCCTGCTCGCCCCATCGCTGGCGGCGCCGGTCGGCGGACAGGAACCGGTGCGCTACCAGGTCCAGATCGCCGTGCGCGAGAGGTCCGACGACGCGGTGGCGGAGGCGCGACGAGCGCACGAGCTGCTCGATGGAGAGCTGCCGGTCGTGGTCGAGCCCTGGGGCCACCGACACCGCGTCCGCGTCGGCGACTTCGACACCCGTGAAGGCGCCCGTCCCTCGCTCCAGCGGATCTGGCGTCTCGGGTACGAGGACGCGTGGCTGGCGCCGGCGGAGCCGACCCGGCCCACCCTGTCGCTCGCGGCGGCGACCACCGGATCCGCCGGGCCGCGGGTCGAGACACCGCAGACCTCCGATGACGCCCCGGGGACGACGGGCGTGGCGCCGCACCCCGACGCGGATACCGCCGTTGCCACCGTCGATGACGGCGCGTCCGCGATCGATGGGCGCGCCGACGGACGCGGCGCCTTCGAGGGTCACCACGAGGCCAGCGACTGCCGACGCACGGCAGGCTGGGTGTGGGACCGGACCGACCCGGACACGCCCCTGTCGATCGAGGTGTTCGACAACGGCGAGCCGATCGGGTCGGCGGTCGCGGACGTGTTCCGGTCGGGGCTGCTCGAACGCGAGAAGGGGAACGGCTCGCACGCGTTCCACTTCGAGCACCCCGAAGCGCTGTGGGACGGACGCGTGCACGAGATCAGTGTGCGGGTGGGCGGACAGCCCGTGCTGTTGATGGCGAGTCCGCGTCGCATCGCGTGCACCACCGACGGCGAGCCGATGGACGAGGGGACGGTCCGGATCGCCCCCAAGTCGTCGAGGGCGAGCCAGCGCGGCGGCCCGGTATCCGTCGACGGACGGCTCGACGAGGCGGCCTGGGCCCGGGCGACGTTCGTGGACGACTTTCTCCAGAAGGGCCACGATCAGGGGTACCGCTCGAGGGTCCGCACGTCGGTCGCGTTCCTGTACGACGAGGAAGCGCTCTACGTGGGCGCGCGGCTCGAGTCGCCTCCCGACCGACCGCCGAGCCAGATCCGTGGACGCGACGACCCGGGCAGTGACGATCGGCTGCTCGTGTCGCTCGACACCTTCCACGACCTCCAGACCGCGTACACCTTCGGCATCACCGAGGGGGGCACGCGGCTCGACCATTATCACCCCTCCGATCAGGAGCTTCCGGCCGATCGCACGTTCGACCCCGTGTGGGAGGCGCGGACGGCGCGGGACTCGGCGGGGTGGACCGCCGAGCTCCGCATACCGTTCTCGCAGCTCCGGTTTCCGGATGAAGGGCGACAGGTCTGGGGGCTCAACATCAAGCGCGAAGACCCGTCTCGCTTCGTAAGCCTCTACTGGGTCGTCGTGCCCACGTACGAGCGGGGCTGGTCGTCGCGCTTCGGCGAGCTCGTCGGGGTCGAGACCGGCGGGGTGGGCCGCAGGGTCGAGGTCATGCCCTACGTGCTCGGGTCGACACACGCGCTCGACCGCGCGGCGGGCGGGGCGGGCGGTTTCCGCGATGGCGAGATGCGGGTAGGGGCCGACCTCAAGCTCGGGCTCGGACCGAACCTCACCATGGACGCGACGTTCAACCCCGACTTCGGGCAGATCGAAGCGGACCCGGCCGAGGTCAATCTGAGCGCGTTCGAGACCTTCTTCCCCGAGAGGCGACCCTTCTTCCAGGAGGGCAGCCAGCTGCTGCGCGGAGCTGGCCCGGACTACTTCTACTCGCGCCGCATCGGATCGCTGCCGCGAGGAGTCTCGGCGACGTCCTCCGCTTCCTCGCCGGACGGGGTGACCATCCTCGGCGCCGGGAAGCTGACGGGTCGGCTCGAGTCGGGGCTCTCGGTCGGCGGGCTCGCGGCCGTCACGCAGGCCGAGACATTGCCAATCGTCGAGCCGGGCGCCGACACGCTACCGCGGGTGCCGATCTCGCCCACGACCGGGTTCGGCGTAGCCCGCGTCCAGAAGGAGATCGGGCGGGCGGGCTCGACAGCCGGGTTCATGCTCACGGGTCTCCAGCGCGATCTCGACCCCACGCTCGCGCCTCTCCTGCCGCGCACGGCGGTATCGGGCGGAGGCGACTGGAACGTCAGGCTCGGGAGCGGCACGTACGCGGTGCAGGGACACGCGGGGTTCAGCCACGTGGCCGGCGATTCATCGGCCATCTACCGGCTGCAACGCTCGAGCGTCCGCTACTTCCAGCGTCCCGACGCCGAGCACGTCTCGCTCGACCCCTCCGCCACCTCGCTGACGGGATACACGGCCGGGTTGTCGCTCGCGAAGGTCGCGGGCGCGCCGTGGCTGTGGGAGCTCTCGGGACGGACGACGACGCCGGGGCTCGAGCTGAACGATGTGGGGATTCTCCAGCGCGCCGACGAGCACGGCGTGGCGGGGTCGGTCACACACCGCCGACTGGGGCTGGGCGGCGCGGCGCGCCAGTTCTCGGTCGGCGCGTTCGCCGACGCGGGCTGGAACCACGGCGGTGTCCGTCGCAGCACGTCCTTCGGCCTGTTCGGACACTCCGTCTGGCGGAACTTCTGGCGCACCTACGCCCAGGCGCAGCTCCATACGGCGGCCACGAGCGACGACCTGACCCGGGGCGGCCCGCTGATGGGCACGCCGCGCGGGGTGTCGTTCGACGTAGGGCTTTCGGGTTCGCACGCCGAGCCGACGCAGTGGGGGCTCGACGCCTCCACGTTCTTCGACGCGTTCGGCGGCTGGTCGACGACGGTCGGCGCCACCCTGTCGCTCCGGCCCGATCCGCGACTCGACATCTCGATCAGTCCCGGGCTTACGCTGGCGGATCAGTCGCGGCAGTACTTCGACGCGATCCCCGGCGGTCCCGCCACGACATACGGGCAGCGATACGTCTTCTCGCGGCTCGACCGGAGCGAGATCTACACGCAGATCCGGGTCGGGTACGCGATCACGCCCGACCTCACGCTCGAGCTGTACGGCGAGCCGTTCGCCTCATCGGCGCGGTACCACGAGCACGGCGAGCTGACCGGCGCCGGCGAGAGCTCGCTGCGCATCTACGGCACCGACGGCACGACGACCGAGACGCTCCCCGACGGATCCGTCCTCGTCACCGATGGAGAGGACGAGTTCACGCTGTGGAATTCCGACTTCAACGTCCGATCGTTCCGTACGAACCTCGTGCTCAGGTGGGATTGGCCGCGCGGCAGCAGCATCTACCTGATCTGGCAGCAGAACCGCTGGTACTGGGACACGCTCGGTGACCACGTGAGCGCCGGATCGCTGGCGCGCGCGGTCGGAGACCCCGGAGAGCACATCCTGGTCGCGAAAGTGAGCTACTGGCTGAACTTCCGATGACGAACGATCGACCACACCCGATCGACCACCCCCGAGGGAGAACCGTGGATCGACCCATCCTTGTCACAGGAGGCGCCGGCTTCATCGGCTCGGCGCTCATCCGTCACCTGCTGAGCTCGACGGAGCGCTCCGTCGTAAACGTGGACTGCCTTACCTACGCCGCGAGCCTCGAGTCGGTGGCGTCGGTCTCGAGCTCGGCGCGCTACGCGTTCGAGCGCGTCGACGTCCGCGACGGCCCGGCCGTCCGACGCGTGTTCGAAACGTACGAGCCGACCGCCGTAATCCACCTGGCCGCCGAGTCGCACGTCGACCGCTCGATCGACGGGCCGCTGGCGTTCGTCCGGTCGAACGTCGTCGGAACGTGCACGCTCCTCTCCGAGGCGCGCCGTTACCACGTCGGGCTCGGAGACGCGGACCGCGATGACTTCCGCTTCATCCACGTATCGACCGATGAGGTGTTCGGCTCGCTGGGCGACGAGGGACTGTTCTCGGAGGCGACGCCGTACGACCCCCGCTCGCCCTACTCGGCGAGCAAGGCCGCGGCCGACCACTTCGCCCGGGTGTGGCACGGGGTCTACCGCCTCCCCGTGATCGTGACCAACTGCTCGAACAACTACGGGCCGTTCCAGTTCCCGGAGAAGCTGATCCCCAACATGATCCTCCGCGCGCTCGAGGGGCGGTCGCTCCCGGTCTACGGGGATGGACGCCAGGTGCGCGACTGGCTGTTCGTCGACGACCACGTCTCGGCCCTGCTTCGGGTGCTCGAACGGGGCGTGCCCGGCGAGACGTACTGCATCGGCGGAAACTCCGAGCGGTTGAACATCGACATCGTGCACCGCGTGTGCGAGCTGCTCGACGAGCTGCGCCCGGGCCCCGGCGGGGGTGGGTACGCGGCCCAGATCGAGTTCGTGCCCGACCGAAGGGCGCACGACCGGCGGTACGCGATCGACGCGGGGAAGATCGCGCGCGAGCTCGGGTGGACCCCCACCGAGACGTTCGAGTCGGGGCTGCGCCGGACGGTGGAGTGGTACCTGGCGAACGAGGAGTGGTGGGAGGCGATCCGCGAGTCGCGCTACGGCGGCGAGCGGCTCGGCCTCGCGGTGCCGGCATGACGCGCCGGGGAATCCTCCTCGCGGGGGGCTCGGGGACGCGGCTCCACCCGATGACGCTGGCGGCGAGCAAGCAGCTACTGCCGATCTACGACAAGCCGCTCGTCTACTACCCGCTGTGCACGCTGATGCACGCGGGAATCCGCGATGTGCTGGTGATCACGACGCCCGAGGACGCGCCGTCGTTCACCCGGCTGCTCGGTGACGGGAGCCAGTGGGGGATCGACCTCCGTTACGCGGTCCAGCTCGAGCCCAACGGGATCGCACAGGCGCTGCTGATCGGCGAGGACTTCCTCGCCGGGGGGCCGTCGGTCCTCGTGCTGGGCGACAATATCTTCCACGGTCGCGGGCTCCCCGAGATCCTCCAGGACGCGGCGGCTCGGGTCGACGGAGCGACGCTCTTCGGCTACCGGGTGCACGACCCCGAGCGCTACGGTGTCGCCGAGATCGACGCGCACGGAGCTCTCCTCGATCTCGTTGAGAAACCCGAGGTGCCGCCCTCCAACTACGCTGTCACCGGTCTCTACTTCTACGATGAGGCGGCTCCGCGTCTCGCATCGGAGCTCGAACCGTCGGCACGCGGCGAGCTCGAGATCACCGATCTCAACCGGCGTTATGTCGCGATTGGGAACGCCCGGCTCGAGCGTCTGGGACGGGGGTTCGCCTGGCTCGACACCGGTACCCCGGAGTCCATGCTCGAGGCCGCGCACTACATCCAGACGATCGAGGCGCGCACGGGGCTCAAGATCGCTTGCCCCGAAGAGATCGCGCTCCATATGGGGTTCATCGGTCCCGGCGACGTCGTCGAGCTCGCCCACCCGATTCGGCACACGGCGTACGGAGGATACCTCCTCGACCTGGTCGAGCGAGCCGAGTCTCGTGCCGGGGTCCGGCCGCCCGTGGCCGCGATGGGTTAGCGACGTGCCCACCGCGATCCGCATCGACGATCCCCGCGGTCCCCTGCTCTTCGAACGCGAGATTCACAGCGACGAGCGCGGGGCCTTTCTCGAGGACTATCACGAAGAGCGGTATCGGACGCTCGGGTTCGAGGCCCGGTTCGTCCAGACCAACCGGTCGACGTCGCGCGGCGGCGTGCTGCGCGGACTCCACTACCAGCACCCGGGCGGTCAGGGGAAGCTCGTATCGGTGACGCGTGGGACCGTCTTCGACGTGGCGGTCGACATCCGCACCGGGTCGCCCACATTCGGCCGCTGGTACGGTGTCGAGCTGTCGGCGGACAACGGCAGGCAGCTCTGGATCCCGCCCGACTTCGCCCACGGGTTCCTCGCGCTGAGCGACGAAGCCGATCTCCTGTATCACTGCACCGACTTCTACGACCCCGCATCCGAGCACACCCTCGCGTGGGACGACCCCTCGGTCGGGATCGAGTGGCCGGGGCGGGACCCGATCCTGTCGCCGAAGGATCGAGAAGGTCTGACGCTCGAGGCGCTCACCCTCGTGGGCCACCTGCCGTCGTGGCGGGATCCGGCCCGCGCGGAAGACTGATCGCCATGCGGGTCCTCATCACGGGCCGCACCGGGCAGGTAGGCTCCGAGCTCGTCCGCGCGCTCGAGAACCGGGTCGAGACACACGTCCCGGGGCGAGCCGGTCTGGATCTGTCGAACCCCGTGTCGATCCGCGACTCGATCCGCTCGATCCGGCCCGATCTGGTGATCAACGCCGCGGCGTACACCGCCGTCGATCGGGCAGAGAGCGAGCCGGACACGGCGATCGCGGTGAACGCGCGGGCGCCGGCCGTGTTCGGAGAAGAGGCCGCGCGGGCCGGATTCTCGATCGTACACTTCTCGACCGACTACGTCTTCGACGGGGCCCGGGCGAAGCCCTACACCGAGGACGACCGGGCGGCGCCCCTGAGCGTGTACGGTCGAACCAAGCGGCTCGGCGATGCCGCGCTCGAGGCATCCGGGGCCTCCTTCCTGACGCTTCGTGTCGGCTGGGTTTACAGCGGCTACCCGGGGAACTTCCTGACGACCATGCTTCGACTGATGTCGGAACGGACGACGTTGCGCGTGGTCGCCGACGAGATCGGCGCGCCGACCTGGAGCCGCCATATCGCCCGGGCGACGATCGAGGCTCTCGAGGCGATGGCCGGTCCGGTGGAGGGCTGGACCCGGGAGACGCTGACCGACGGGCTCGGTGCGCGCGGCGGGCTCTACCACCTCTCGCCGGAGGGCGAGACCTCGTGGCACGGGTTCGCGACCGAGATCCACCGTGTCGCGCGGAGGCACGGGACCTTCCCGCTGCGGGTCGAGGAGGTCGTCCCGATCCCCGCGAGCGAATGGACGGCCGCGGCGCGCCGTCCCGCCTACGGCAAGCTTTCCCCCGAACGGCTGAAACGCGAGATCGGCGTCGCGCTGCCCGAATGGCGGGAGGGTGTCGCGGCGTGCCTCGACGACCTCGCTCGACGCACACGAGTCGATGTGCGGGTCGAACGTCCTGCGAGTCGTCCTCGCCGCGGCTCCGCAACCCCCGAAACGCGGCTGATGGCACGCCGAGAGGGCGGCTGACGAGCCCGGCTCGCCACGACCCGACCGACGCGACGAACGTTGACCCGGCGTCCCCGCGCGCATTATGCTCACATTATGAACTTTACTGTGGAGCAGCCCGATGTCGCGTGACACCCTCGCGGAGTTCGAGCTCCTCGTGATCCTCGCCGCGCTGCGGTTGGGGGCCGAGGAGGCCTACACCGTCTCGATCGCGGACGTGATCGAGGAGCGGACCGCGCGCCGTGTCCGACGGGCCAACGTGCACACCACGCTGGGGCGGCTCGAGGCGAAGGGGCTCGTCTCGACCCGTCTGGGCGACGCGCGACCCGAGCGCGGCGGGAAGCGCCGCCGGCTGGTGGAGGTGACGCCCGGCGGCCTCGAGGCGATCCGGTCGACGACGGGGGCCATCGACGCGATGTCGGACGGACTCGAAGAGGCGATCGGAGGTGCCGCGTGAGCGCCCCGCGGTGGGCGACGGGGCTGCTGCGGCTCGTCGCGCTCCCGGGTCGCTCGGAGGACGCGATCGGCGATCTGAACGAGCTGCACGCGCGCCGTGTCGAGCGCCGGGGGCGTCTCGTCGCCGGGATCTTCGTGGCCTTCTCGGCGCTGGATCTGGCGGGCGCCCTGCTGCGCCAGCGGCTGAGGGGCCGCGGCGCCGTCGCGCCACGCGGGCCGCACCCCGACGTCCACCCCGGACTTCACCGCGGCGCGGGCGGCGGGTTGCGCCGGGTCGTGGACGAGACGGTGAGGGATTTCGGACACGCCGCGCGCACGCTCCGCCGCGCGCCCGGGTTCGCGACGATCACGATCGTCACGCTCGCGCTCGCGATCGGCGCGGTGACGACGATCTTCAGCGTCGTCGACACCGTGCTCCTCGACCCGCTCGGCTACGCGAATTCGGATCGGCTGGTCGTCATATACGCATCCGCGCCCGGATCGGATCTTCCGGCCCGGTTCGGCCCCGCTCCGGAGTTCTACGTCCAGTACCGCGAGGAGGCCGACCTGCTCGAGGACGTGGCGATCTGGAGGGACTCGCAGACGACCGCGCGGTGGCAGGACCAGATCGATCGGCTCTTCGTCTCGCGCGTGTCGCCGAGCCTCTACGGGATGCTCGGGGCCACGCCCGCGCTCGGTCGGCTGCCCACACAGGAGGACGATCCCGAGAGCGTCGTCCTCATCAGCCACTCGCTGTGGGAGAACTGGTTCGGATCGGACCCGTCCGCCGTCGGCCGCTCGATGGAGGTTTCGGGCGAGATGCGGACGATCATCGGCGTCATGGGTCCGGAGTTCCGGTTCCCCTACGAACGCATCTCGGTGTGGATTCACAACGAGATCCCCGAGGGCGCGGAGCTCCGTCCGGGGAACTTCGCCGGCGAATACCTGCTCGGACTGATGCGGCCGGGCACCGACATCGCACAGGTCGAGACCCAGCTCGACCTCCTGGCGAGCCGGCTCCCCGACAGGTTCGGCGGCCCGGCCCAGTACCGGGAAATCATCGAGCGGCATCAGGCGGTCGTGCACACGCTCGAGGAGGAGACGGTCGGAGAGGTGGCGCGACCGCTCTGGCTGCTGCTCGGCACGGTCGCGATCGTCCTGCTCATCGCGTGCGCCAACGTCGCGAACCTGTTCTCGGTCCGTGCCGAGAGTCGACGCCGCGGCTTCGACGTGCGCCGCGCGCTGGGGGCCCGCCGCTCGCGGCTGATCCGCGGTCAGATGGCCGAGGCCATCGTGCTCGCGCTCGCGGGAGGCGCGCTCGGCGTGCTGCTCTCCTGGGCGGCGCTCCCGGTCCTCGTGCGGCTGGCGCCCGAGAGCATCCCCAACCTCGATCTCGTCGGCATCGACGGCCTCACGCTGGCGTTCACCGCGGGACTGTCGGTGCTCGCGGCGATCGCGTTCGGGCTCGTGCCATCCGTGCGCGCCTCGAAGCAAAGGCTGTTGAGCGCGCTCCGTCAGACCGGCGCGGTCGGCGAGTACGGACATCGGTGGGGTCGCGACGCGCTGGTGCTCGTCCAGACGGCCGCCGCGCTTGTCCTCCTCGTGGGTTCGGGTCTCCTGATGCGAAGCTTCTGGACGCTGACGCACGTGGATCCGGGCTACGAGACCGAGGACATCTTCAGCTTCCAGGTCGCCCCGCAACGAGACGGTGTGAACGATGGGCCGAGCTTCGCCCGATTCCACGAGGACTTCATGGAGCGCGTGGCGGCGCTCCCGGGGGTGGAGTCCGTCGGTCTGACGATCATGCTGCCGCTCGATGAAGGCGCCGGGACGAACACGTTCTACACCGAGGCGCAGCGTCTCTCGGGCGACAGACCCCCGCCCCTGAGGATGACGATGGTCGGCGGCGACTACTTCGGGACGATGGGGATCGCGCTGAGGAGCGGGCGGCTGTTCGACGGCTCCGACCATGCCGTCGGATCGAACAACATCATCGTGGGCGAGGCGACGGCGGCGAGGATGTGGCCGGGCGAGGACCCGCTCGGGAAGCGGCTCGCGATCAGCGAGACGTCCACCGACTGGCTGACCGTCGTCGGCGTCGTCGAGGACATCATGCTCGACGATTTCCGGCAGGACGCGCCGGACCCCATGGTCTATCTCCCGATGGTCGGGCCTACTGCCCGGAGCTGGGGGGTCGGTTCACCGGCCTACGTGGTCAAGACACCGCGCGCGGGCGCGATCGCGCCCGACATCCGGGCGCTGATGCGCGAACACGTCCCCGAGTCGCCCATGTACCGCGTGTTCACGATGGAAGCGCTGGCTCAGCGGTCGATGGCGCAGCTGTCGTTCACGATGCTGCTGCTCGCCATCGCCTCCGGACTCGCGCTCATCCTCGGGACGGTGGGGCTGTACGGCGTGCTCTCGTACGTGGTCTCGACACGAAATCGGGAGATCGCCGTAAGGATGGCGTTGGGTGCGGAGAACCGGAGGGTTCGACGCATGGTCGTGCTTCAGGGTGCGCGCATCACGGCAGCGGGAGTCGCGGCGGGGCTGCTCGCGGCGGTCTTCCTCACGCGCGTGCTCGACTCGCTGCTCTTCGGCGTGGAGTCGCTCGACGTCGCGACGTTCACGGCGATGTCGACGCTCATGCTGACGGTGGCGTTTCTGGCGAGCTATCTGCCCGCACGACGTGCGTCCTCTGTCGACCCGATGGAGTCTCTCCGCGCGGAATGACGACCCGATCGCCGAGCGGGCGTCGATCGTGACCCGGCCGAGGAGAGAGATGGGCACGCACCGATCAGAGCCGTTCAGGCGGAGGCGCCCCCCCCTGTCGGGCCGGCGGGAAGCAGGTGGCATCGCCGCTCTGCCGATCCTGGTCCTGGCGGCGGCCGTCCTTTCGACCGCGTGCGGCGCCGAGGCCGCCGAGGCGCGCGAGTGGCAGACCGCCTGCGACGCGGGCGACGTGACGGCGTGCAACGACCTCGGCTACCGCGTCCGCATGGGCGACCACGTCCTCGCCGACTGGCGCCGCGCCGCCGATCTCTTCACCACCGCCTGCGACGGGGGAGTGGCCGATGCGTGCGTCCACCTCGCACGTCTCCATCTGCACCCGGGCGCCGGGCCCCGCGGGGTCGAGGTGGACTCGGCGGGGGGCGCGGCGCTTCTCGAGCGCGGTTGCGACGGGGGAGCCACCGCCGGGTGCGTCGAGCTGGGCGACCTCTACCTCGTCGAGCCGGCGGACTCGACCGGATTCCGGCTCGTCGACACGACGGACGCGGCGAGTCGGGGCGCGACGATCGCCGCCGGTCTGTTCTCGCGTGCGTGCGACGGCGACGACATGCTCGGTTGCACGCGGCTCGGGGTGCTCTACGGCGACGGCCGGGGCGTCGAGCCCGATACCGAGCGGGCCGCGGCGCTGCACCGGCGGTCGTGCGACGGAGGCTCGCAGCTCGGGTGCGCGAACCTCGGTCTGGCACTCGAGACGGGCGCCGGGGTCGAGGCGGATCCGGCGCGCGCGGCGACGCTCTACGAGGAGGCCTGCGAGGAGGAGATGCTCGGTTGCCTCCGGTTCGCCGAAGCGCTCGCTGCGGGACGCGGCGTCACCGCGGATGGCGAGCGGGCGGCGGAGCTGTTCATCCGGGCCTGCTACGGGACGGCGCGACGCGACGGCGGGTCTCCCGCGATCGCCGAGGCGTGCATGCGTGTCGGCGACATGTACGCGAACGGGCTGGGGGTTCCGCGCGAGCTGTACCGGGCGGCGCAGTACTTCCGACGGGCGTGCGCGCTCGGGGTCGAGGCGGCGTGCCGGAGGACGTGATGACGTCGGCCGGTGAGCCCCTCGTCGAGGCGCACGACCTCGTCAAGCACTACGGCAAGGTCGTCGCGCTGGGCGGCGTGACCTTCGGGATCCACGACGGCATCACCGGGATCCTCGGTGAGAACGGCGCCGGAAAGAGCACGGCGATCAAGATCTTTCTCGGTCTTCTGCCGCCGACTTCGGGGAAGGCGATCGTGCTCGGCGAGGACGCGTCCGAGAGCGTCGGGGTGCGCGCGCGACTCGGCTACATGCCCGAGCACGATTGTCTTCCCACGTCGGTGAGCGCGGCCGAGTTCCTCACGCACATGGCCGAGGTCAGCGGGATCCCGCCTTCGCAGGCGCGGACCCGTGCGGCGGACACGCTGAGACACGTGGGGCTGTTCGAGGAACGGTACCGGTCGATGGGCGGCTACTCGACCGGGATGAAGCAACGCGTGAAGCTCGCACAGGCGCTCGTCCACGATCCGCAGATGGTCTTTCTCGACGAGCCGACCGCCGGTCTCGATCCGGCCGGACGCGAGGAGATGCTCGGGCTGGTCAGGAAGACCCACCGCGAGTTCGGGATCAGCATTCTGTTCTCTTCGCACCTGATGTCCGATGTCGAGCGCACCTGCGATCGGATCGTGGTGCTTCAGCAGGGCGTGCTCGTGCGCGCCGGGGAGGTCAGCGATCTGACCGGCGAGACCGAGTCGGTCTTTCTGGAGGTGGACGCGAACCGGGACGAGCTCGTCGCCGAGCTCGAGAGACGCGGCGTCGTCGTCTCGGCCGTGGGCAGCGCGCTTCACGTCGAGGGGGCCGACGCCCCGGTCTACGACCACATACGCGACGCCCTGGTCGTCGCCCGGGCGCCGCTCAGGAGGATGGCGCCGCGCCGGCGTGCGCTGACCGAGCTGTTCGCACGCGAGGGCGACGACCGCCCCGAGAACGCCGCATGATGGAATCCGCTGCGGCGCGACCGGACATCGTCGAGGAGCCCCAGGGCACCGTCTTCGACATCGGCTACCAGAGCTACGATGGACCGCGCGAGGGTCGCGGACGCGCGCGGCTGGCGGTGTTCAAGGACGGCGTCCGGGCGGCGCTCGGTCTGGGTCGAGGGGGCAAGGCGAAGATCCTGCCGTGGTCGATCATCGCGTTGATGACGGGGATCGGGTTCCTCCTCGCGCCCAACGCGGGGGCCGCGCTGTTGTTGGGCGGCCCCGACGCCGCGGCGACCATCCCCTCGCACTCCGACTTCTACGGCATCACGTCGATCTTCATGCTGGTCTTCGCCGCGACCGTCGCCCCGGGTCTTCTGTGCCCCGACCGACGGGACGGCGTAATCAACCTCTACCTCGTCCGCCCGCTCACGGGAACCGACTACATCGCCGCCCGGTGGTTCGCCTTCTTCGCCGTCTCGCTGCTGGCCGCCTGGCTGCCGCAGCTCGTCCTCCTCGTCGGGCGGGTGATGGGCAACCCCGACCCGACCGGGTACGCGGCGGAGAACTGGCTCGACCTGCCCCGGATCCTGCTCGCCGGGGCCGCGATCGCCGCATACACGACGACGCTGGCCATGCTGGTCGCCGCCTACTCGAGCCGCGTGGCCTACGCGGCGGTCTTTCTCGTGGGGCTGTTCGCGATCTCGGCGCCGTTCGCCGCCGGGCTGTCGACGGAGCTGGACGGGACCGCAGGCCAGGTTCTCGCGCTGTTCGTCCTGAACAACATCCCGGTCCACGTCAACGACCTGATCTTCGGAGAGATCAGCGAGATCACGGGCGAGCTCCCGGCCAGCGAGCTCCCCGGGGGAATCCTGCTCGGGTGGTATACGCTGTGGGTGGTCGTGCCGGCGACGTTGCTCTGGGCGCGGTACCGGAGGCTCTCGCCATGAGGGAGGTGTCGTGATGGCGAGCGGCGAGCCGGTCATCCGGGTCGACAGGGTGTCGCGCTGGTTCGGGAGCGTCGTGGCGGTAAGCGACGTCACCTTCGACATCCGTCCGGGCATCACCGGGCTTCTCGGACCCAACGGGGCCGGCAAGACGACCCTCCTTCGCATGATGACCGGGCTCGCCGACGTCTCGGACGGCTCGGTCACCATGTTCGGCGAGGCGGTGCGCGACAACCCGCCCCTGTACCGCCGGATCGGCGTCATGTCCGAGCACGAGACCGTCTACTCGTTCATGCGTGGCCGCGAGTTCGTGAGGATGATGGGGCGGCTGCGTGGCGTAGCCGACGTGAGCGCGGCGGCGGACCGGGCGATCGAGGCCGTCGACCTCATCGACGCCGCCGACCTTCGCATGGGCACCTACTCGCGCGGGATGCGTCAGCGGATGCGGCTCGCCGGGATGCTGGTGCACGACCCGGAGGTGCTGATCCTCGACGAACCGCTCAACGGAGCCGATCCCCGTCAGCGGGTGCAGTTCCAGAAGCTGCTGCGGCGTCTCGCCGACGAGGGTCGGACGATCGTTCTGTCGTCGCACATCCTCGAGGAGGTCGAACAGGTCGCCGAGACCGTCCTGCTGATCGTTAACGGGAAGCTCGCCGCCTCGGGCGGGTTCCGGGCGATCCGCGCGGCGCTCGACCAGCGGCCGTACCACGTCCGTGTGGTGGCCGACCGCCCCCGCGACCTCGCCGCCGAGATCGTGCGGCTGCCGTCGGTCGAGGCGGTGAACATCGACCCCGACGGGGCGATCATCCTCCTCAGCCGAAACGTGCGCGAGCTGCAGATCGACCTGCCCCGTCTCGCCCAGTCCGCGTCGATCGGGCTCAGGCGTGTCGAGCCGCTCGACGACTCGCTCGAGAGCGTGTTCGGCTATCTGGTGGAGACCTAGGATGATGCCCGTCTTCGCGCTGACGGTGCGCCAGCTCACGGGGCGATGGCGACTCGTCATCATGACGGTCCTGGCGACCCTGCCCGTCCTGTTCACGGCGCTCGTGGTGGGGTCCTCGGACGCCCCCTTCGTCTCCGCGTTCGAGGTCGCCGTACTGAGCACGATGCTCGCCGGGTCGATCGCCCCCCTCATCGTCGTCTCGATCTCGGGGCCGGCGTTCGCCAACGAGATAGAAGACCGGACGCTGGCGAATCTGACGCTGTCCCCGGTCCCCAGGTGGCAGATCGTCGTGGGCAAGCTGGGAGCCGCGATCGCCGTGGCGGCGCCGTTCGTCGTCGGGAGCGCCTTCCTCACCAGCTTCATCGCGTTCAACCGCGACGCGACGGCGACGACGGCCGTCACGATGTCGACGCTGGTCGGGCTGCTCATGTACGCGTCGGTCTTCGTGTGGCTCGGGCTCGTGACGAAGCAGGCGATCGCGGTCGGTCTCGTGTACATCGTGCTCTGGGAAGGCTTCTTCTCGGGGTACGTGGCGGGGATCCGGTTGTTGAGCATCCGGCACTACGCGACCGCGCTCATGAACGCCATGGATCCGCGGCGCTTCGTGAGCGTCGATCACGTACCGCCGGTGGTCGCCATCGCCGTATCGGCAGGCGTAGTCGGGCTGTTCACCTTCCTCGCGGTGCGGCGGCTCCGTCGCATGGACGTGCCCTAGGAGGCTGCTGAAGAACCCCAGCGGGCTGTGCCGCCGTAACCGTCCACCGTGTTTGCTCACGTCCTTCCTGATGATCGGCGCGGGGGGGTCGCGCGGTTGATCCATCGTCTCTCCTCCTCGCCGTAGCGCGGCTAAGACACGTCGTCGGTCCTTGCCAGAACCACCCCAGACCCCGGCGCCCGACCCCCGGGGGGTGTTCAGCAGCCACCTAGGGCCCGTCC
>JAWWCR010000014.1:0-46075 GCA_033720355.1 Gemmatimonadota bacterium | reverse complement strand
CGACCGGGCACACGAAGACCGCCGCAAGGCGGTGTCCGTCCTTCCGAACCCGTCAGCAACAAACGAGTTGCGCCGCTAGGGTGGGGGCGAGAACGCCCCACTTGGCTGATTTTTCAGGCCCCCGAAGTTAGAGACGGGTGCAAAACGTGTCAACGAGACGGGAGGGGGCCCCGCCGCTCGTTCGACCTGCTCCGTCAGGGCGCGAGGGCGCGACTCTCGATGGCCTCCTCGACGCGCGACAGGAAGTCGTCGAGCGACAGCACGACCTGTTTCTCGTCCGCTCCGCGGGCGCGCACGGCGACCGTCCCCGCCTCCGCCTCGCGCTCGCCGATCACGAGCAGGTACGGGATCTTCTGGAGCTCGCCGTCCCTGATCCGATACCCCAGAGTATCGGAGCGGGCATCCATCTCGGCCCGAAGCCCGGCTTCCACGAGACGTCGGCGTACGCCGGCCGCCACCTCTTCCTGCTCGTCGGTGATCGGGAGAACCCGCACCTGGACCGGGGCGAGCCACGGAGGAAACGCGCCGGCGAAGTGCTCGATCAGGACGCCGAGAAACCGCTCGATCGTCCCGAAGATCGCACGGTGGATCATCACGGGACGGTGCGGCTGGTTGTCGGGGCCGATGTACTCCAGGTCGAATCGCTCGGGCAGGTTGAAATCGAGCTGGATCGTCGCCCCCTGCCACTCTCGCCCGATCGCGTCCTCGAACTTGATGTCGATCTTCGGGCCATAGAACGCCCCGCCCCCTTCGTCGACCCCGTACTCGAGATCGAGCCGCTCGAGCGCCTGCCGCAGGGCGTCCTCGGCGCGGTCCCAAACCTCGTCCTCGCCGATCCGCTTATCGTCGTGCGGCCGGGTCGCGAGGTCGAACCGGTATGTGAGCCCGAGCGTCCCCATCACCTCGGAGACGAGGTCCAGACAGGTGAAGATCTCGTCCTCGACCTGCTCGGGGGTACAGAAGATGTGTCCATCGTCCATCGTGAGCATCCGAACACGGAGGAGACCGTGGAGGGTGCCGGACCGCTCGTAGCGGTAGACGTTCGCGATCTCCGAGATGCGGAGGGGGAGGTCTCGGTAGCTGCGTGGTCGGGCCGCGTAGATCTGCGTATGGCCCGGGCAGTTCATCGGCTTCACGCGGAAGGCTTCCGCATCGTCCTCGCCCCGCATCGACGGATACATGTTCTCCGCGTAGTTCGGGAGGTGGCCCGAACGGCGGAAGAGGGCCTCGCTCGACACGTGGGGCGTGAAGACGAAGTCGTACCCGCGGGCGGCGAGCAGATCTTCGATCCAGCGACGCAACTCCAGCTGTACGCGGGCTCCCTTCGGGTGCCAGCACACGAGCCCCGCGCCGATGTCCTCCTGGAAAGAAAACAGATCGAGCTCCTGACCCAGCTTCCGATGGTCTCGCTTGCGGGCCTCCTCGAGCCGGGTCAGGTGTCCGTCGAGCGCCTCGCCCGAGTAGAAGGCCGTGCCGTAGATGCGCTGGAGCATCTGGCGGGTCTCATCGCCCCTCCAGTACGCGCCGGCCGCGTTCAGGAGCTTGAAGTGCTTGATCTCACCTGTCCGCGGCACGTGCGGCCCCCGGCACAGATCGAGGAAGGGGCCGTCCCGGTAGACCGTGATGGCCTCGCCCTCGGGAATCTCGGCCAGGCGCTCGAGCTTCAGGGGATCATCGGCGAACAGGGACTCGGCCTCGTCGCGCGACACCTCGCGGCGCACGAACTCGTGGTCGGCCTCCACCACTCGGCGCATCGCCTCCTCGACCGCCTCGATGTCTTCGGGAGTGAAGGGCTCCGGCACGGCGAAGTCGTAATAGAAGCCATCCTCGATCGGCGGCCCGAAGCCGATGCCGGCGGCGGGGTGGAGCTCGCGTACGGCCGTCGCCATCGCGTGCGCCGCGGAGTGCCGGAGCGCGTACAGCGCATCGGGATCGTCGTCGCGCCGGGTCACGATCGCGACCGTGGCGCCGTCGGGAAGCTCCCGACCGAGATCGACGAGCTCGCCGTCGATCTTCGCGGCGACGGATGCCCTCGCCAGCCCCGGCCCGATCGCCGCTGCCAGGTCCGCGGCCGTCGAGCCCGCGGGAAGGGATTTCTCGGAACCGTCGGGGAGCGTGATCGAGATCGTGGGATCGCTCATCGGCCTACCCGTCGATGGACGCGTTCGTGTCGGTGGCCGGGCTGGAGCCCGGCAGGATGGGACACAGTAGACGCCTCCCGCGCGGGTCTCAAGCGCCCGGCGGCGACGTTCCCGGCAGCGACCTAAAGCGTGCGGACGACCGTTACCCGGATGCCCGAGCCGGGCGCGAAGGGCAGACCATCGGGTCGGGTGACGTGCACCCTCGTCAGCGGCGTCTCGAAGGCCGCTTCCAGACGGAAGTACGCGGCGGTCGACGGATCGAGATCGAAGTCCTCGTCGAAGCCCGCCACCGGAATCGTGGGGAGGAGGATCAGCTTCGGCCGGAGCGGGAACCCGTTCGGGAAGTCCAGCTCGAACCCGTTGTCCGCTGCCGCCTCGTACGCCGCTGGAAGGTTCCACGAGGGGATTCCGTACACGTCGTCGAGACCGAACGCGGGGTCGAGGGCGTCGTCCAGCGGAGGGTTGGCGACGTACTCGCCGAAGAGCTCCTCCCACGTCACGCTCACACCGATCGCGGCGAGGGCGCCGAGGATGTTCTCGACGGATTGTCTCAGACCCGCCCCGCCGATCGTCAGGTCCCGGAAGAACGACTCCTCCGCGGTCGACGCCACGATCCCCTGCGGGCCACCGGTCGCGTAGCGGTCGGCCAGCCAGCGCAGGAACAGATACCCGAAGCCTCGCGCCTTCTGGAGCTCGCCCCTGGTCACCGGACCATCGATCAGCACGGGTACGCCGGCCGTGTCCTCGAAGTACTCGCGCATGAAGCGGAAGTCGTTGAGGTGGTAGCGGGCGAAACGCGTCCGTACCTCGGAGTCGGCCATGTCCTCCAGCGCGTAGTTCTGGCCTGTCCTGCGCCCCGCCACGTAGAAGCCTGCGACCTCCTCGGCGATGTGCGAGAGCCCCTCGTTCATCCAGGGCAGATCGGCCGAGTCGAGATCGCCGCCGGCCTCGTATACCCGTCGCTGGAGGTGGATGAGATGCTGGAGCTCGTGCGCGACGACGCCGGCGATGCGCTGGCGTATCAGATCGGTGGGGATCGGGTCGAAGCCGTGCATCCGCGCCGGGTCCGGCGCGAGCAGCCACAACACCTCACCCTCGTTGCTCGTGGGGCAGTCGTCGGCGACGGCGAGGTCCGAGGATGTGAAGAACCCCGCGGCGCCGAGTCGGTTGACCTCGCCCGTCATGAACGCGATCACGCGTCCGTTCCCGTCGATGTCCTGGGGTGTGCCGAAGTAGGTGCTGTCGACCGGCCACGCGACCGTCTCGATCTCGTCGAGGAGCTCCGCGAAGTCCGCGTCCGACAGGTACCCCGTCACGAGCGTGTCCTCTACGATCGCGAAGCGCTCGCCGACGGCGCGAACGCGGCCGGTGACGCGCGTGCTGGAGGTGCAGGTGGCGAGCGACCCATCGATCTCCACGGGAGAGCCGAAGTCGATCAACTCGCCGGAGACGGGAACGCTCGAAGCCACCGACGCCCGCACGGCCGGCCCTCCCGCACCGCCACGACCCGCCGCGCGCACCCCGCGGGCGGTCAGGTCGCGCCTCACGCCCGAGCGGAAGCGGTCTTCTCCGCCGTCGTACCAGCCCGCGAACGGATCGTCGGGGTCGCCCGATCCGACCGATCGGCCGACGCGCCGCGCCGCATCCCCCGGGGAGGGCGCCGTCGAAAGCGACGTGGGGATCCGGGATGTATGGAACCGCACCTGGTTCGTACCCCCCGCCGACGACCGGCTGTCGTGCACGATAAACAGGTACGACCGCGACTCGGGGACTCCTCGGAGCTCGAACCCTCCGGGGACATCGCCCGCGTTCACCGTCAGCCGCTCGCCGACCGCCAGATCGAGGACGTCGCCGGGGGACGGGCTCTCGAAGCCCGCCGGGGGTCGGAAGGGCTCGTTGCACGCGGCCGTGAGGACGACCACCCCCGACGCCAGCGTGCGAGCGATGCGGGTTCGCGTCACGATCGGGCTTCTCGCCCGAGAGCGTTCCGTCATGGCGGCGGCTCCCTCAGCACGCCGTAGCGAGCGACGCCACCGCGCTCGTCCAGGACCACCCAGACGAGCGCGCCCGCGCGCTCGCCGAGGGCCTCCGAGACGGAGGCGAGACGCGTCGTACTCTGGCCCGAACGGAGCTCCCACCCATCGTCATCCCGCTCGAGCAGCCCCACGATCGCCGGATCGCCGTCCACGGAGAGGATCTCGTAGGAGGTCGCGGCGAGCGACCGCTCCGGGAGCCGCGCGTCCTCGTACCTCCCCGTCACCCGGACCCGGGCGCCGGAAAGACGACCGATCTCGTTCGCGTACGGTCCCGACAAAGTGAGGGCGTCTCCCGAGTCGGGCTGCACGATCGTGCGCGAGAAGGGCCGGCTTCCGACGATCCTGACGCGTCCATCGATGTGGTCGGGCCCCACCTCGCCCACCCGCGATAGCGCCTGACCGACGCGCGGGTCGGCCGCGCACGCCGTCGCAACCAGAACCGCGGCAGTCGCGGCGGGCACGGCCAGCCTCACCCGGTCCTGACCACGATGACCCGCGCCCTGGCCCCGTTGGGCACGTTCGCCCCCGAGGGCGCGGTCATCTCGACGATCATGTCCGGGTGCTGGCCGGTGGCCGTGAACCGGAAGTAGCGGGCCGTCGACGCGCCGAGATCGAAGTTGGCGGTCGAGGAGGTGCCCGCGCCCATCACGACCGCGGTCGGCTCGAGCGGGAAGCCGCTCGAGAGTCCCTGCACCGAATTCGCGGCCAGCTCATCGTACAGCCGCGGGTAGTCCCAGGTGCTGAACTGGAGCTCGTCGGGCGCCGCGGTGCCTTCGACGGCCGGGGCGGCGAAGTACTGCTCGAGCACCTCGTCCCAGGTGAGCGACTCGCCCGCGACCGTGTTGACCGCCGCGACGACGTTCTCGATGCCGATCGCGTGCGCGTCGCCCCCGCGCGCGAGCTCGCGGAACAGCTCGAACTCGTCGCTTCCCGACAGCAGACCGCCCGGTCCCGCGGGACCGAACCGATCGCCCAGCCACCGCAGGAACAGGTACGACCAGCCCCGCATCGCGGCCTGGTTCTCGGGGTACGCGCCACCGGCGAGCGAGACCACGTCGGACGGGCCCTCGAGGTAGTCGCCGACGTTCAGCAGATTCCCCCAGTGGAAGTCGTCGAACGCGGGGCGTCCCACCTGCCCGGGGGTGATCTCGGTAAACCCGAGAGCGTCCCTGGTACCGACCCCGACCCGGTACAGCCCCGACACTTCCTCGGCGATGTGCGACAGTCCCTCGTTCAACCACAGGTCTTCGAGGAACATGCCGTTCCCGTGGACGAAGCGCGCCTCGTCGCTGAGCAGGTGCTGGTACTCGTGCGCCACGAGACCGCGCGAGATCGTCTTCACCAGATCCGTCGGGATGGCGACTCCGATCTCGCCGTCCGGATCCGGACCGATGAGCCAGACGATCTCGGCCTCGTTGCTCGACGGGCACAGCGACGCCTCGATCGTATCCAGCGGCGAGAAGAACCCGATGATGATTCCCGGGCTTCCCGGTTCGTTGAGCCGGTTCACTTCGCCGGTGAAGAACACGATCACGCGCTCGTTCCCGTCGAGATCCGCCGGATCCCCGAAGTACTCGTTGTCGATCGG
Organism: Gemmatimonadota bacterium; assembly: GCA_033720355.1. Lineage (GTDB taxonomy): Bacteria > Gemmatimonadota > Gemmatimonadetes > Palauibacterales > Palauibacteraceae > Palauibacter. Next base: position 40,310 of record JAWWCR010000014.1, on the reverse strand, counting down.
CGCGATGTACGCGTCGAGCTCGGTGTCCAGGTCGGCGTAGTCCTGCGAGGTCAGGTGACCCGCGACCGCGGGGTCCTCGACGATGACGAAATTGTCGCCGACGGTCTTCACGACTCCCTCGATCGTGGCGCTCGAGTTGCACGTCAGCCCGCCGCCGGGGACGACCTGCGACTTGATCTCGACGATGTCCCCGACGCCCGGGATCGTGGCCGCGCTGGCCATATTGCGTGCGACGGCTCGCTCGCGACTCGACGAGGTCCCGGCGCCGAGGGACCCGAGACCGCCGACCCGACGGACCTCGGCATCCATGCGGGCGCGAAGCTCGAGGTGCCGCGGACGCTCGAGCACCCGCTCGAGGTCCGTCCGCCGGGCCGCAGGGCGCCGGTCGCGCGCGACGGATGGCAGACGCGTCGGGGCCACGCTCGCCCCGACGCTGCTCGCTCGCACGGTGAAGACCAGCGGCGTCGAGCCGCCCTCGACCTGACTCGCGCTCATGACGATGATCTGGTACTCACGCCCCTCGCCGGCTCCTGTGAGGCGAAACGACCGCAGCGAAGCGGCGTCCGAGAGCACCTGGACTTCGCCCCGCGACAGATCCACGGTGGCGCCCCCCGGCGGCGGGGGAGGGGTGGCGGAGGCGGGGTCGGCCCCGGTCCGGTGCTGTCGCCACCGCAAGCGGCGGCGGCCGCGACGGCCGCGATCAGCGAACACTTCTCGAAGTAGCGCATCAATCGACGACGCCTCTCGCTCTCGTTTCGTGACAGACGGCGGGCTCGACGGGATCTCCGTTCGAGCCTCGGCCTACCGGATTCGAATGACCGTCGCCTGCGGAACAGCGGATATCGGCAGGACCGATCCCGAGCTCGTCGTGACCTCCACGACCAGATCCGGCATGTCCGCGCTGCTCGTGAGGAGGAAGTACCCCCCTGTCGATGCGTTGATCGGCAGGGTCCGCGACACGTTCGTGGTCGCGTTTATCGATATGAAGTCCGGGATGAGCGGGTACGGGTTCTGAAGCTCCGACGGCGGCGGGACCGGGTTCCCGTTGGAGTCCGTGAACTCCTCCTCGCTGAGCTGCCCGAACAGGTCGCGGTAGTTCCAGGTCAGCGACGTCAACTCGGGGTCGATCCCCGAGACGCCGAGGTCGTCGACCGCGACCATCGCGAGAAAGTCGGCGAGCAGCTCCTCCCACGAACGCGTCTGCCCCGCGACGACCTGCACCGCCCGCTCGACGTTGTCCGTCCCCGTGAGAAACGACGGCCCCCCTGTCGACAACTCGCGAAACAGCGCTGCTTCCGCGGCGCCGGGGAGGGGACCGTTGCCCGCCGGGCCGTACTGGTCGCCGAGCCAGCGCGCGAAAAGGTACCCGAACCCGCGCATCTTGAGGGACTCGGTGCCCGGCGGATCCCCTCCGCCCGAAGTGCCGAGCGCGGGCGTACCGTTCGGATCGAGGAGGTAGCGCGCGGCGCGCTGGAGATTGAGGAGGTGGAAGTCGTTGAACGCTTCGCCCGCCTCCGCGTCGCCCACCGGGGCCACATCGAACAGATCCAGATTGCCGCGCAGCGAGGCGCCCACGACCGAGAGCCCGACGAGCTCTTCGGCGAAGTGGGCGAGCCCCTCGTCGAGCCAGGCGACCTCATCGGCGGCCGCCCCTCCCCCGCCGATCGTGAACCGCTGCTGCGTGTTCAGAAGGTGGAGGAACTCGTGCCCCACCGTCGTACGGGCGAGGCTGATCGCCTCGTCGATCCCGACGGGGTCGCTGTACTGCCCGTTGGGGTCGGGGCCGATCAGATAGAACAGCTCGCCCTCGTTGCTCGCGGCGCAATCGGCCGAATCGAAGAGATCGCCGTCGAAGAAGAAGCCGGCGATCAGAAAGCCCGCACCGCGCGGGGTCATCCGGTTCACCTCGGCGGTGATCAGGGCCACCACGACGTCGTTGCCGTCGATGTCGGCCGGGCTCCCGAAGTACGCCGTCTCGACCGGGAAGATGGTCGAGTCGAGCAGCTCTCCGAGCTCGTCGAAATCCTGCTGCGTGAATCGTCCGGCGAGCTGAACGTCCTCCGCGATCGCGAAGTTGTCTCCAACCCACTTGATCTGGGCGTCGATCGTCGCGTCGCTGTTGCAGTCGACCTGGAGGGACTGGGTGACCGCGAGGTTGTACGTGACCATGTCGCCGAAGCTCGGCGGCGTCGCGCGGACGTTGTAGCGGGCCCCCGAGTCGAGGATCCGGTTCGCGGGCGCGGGTCTCGCGTTCACGCGCTCGAGCTCGCGGCGGGTGTTACGGCGCAACTCGTCCTCGAGGAGCAATCCGCCCTGGCGTCGCTCGAAATGCCCGGGCGCCGTCCCGAAGGACGGGGGCGCCCGTCGCGCACCGGCGTCGACCACGCTGGTCGCCGCCGAGAGGGCCGTCACCCCGACGCGCATTGTCGTGGAGGCCGCGGGGCTCGTCGACGCGCTCTGCACGATGAGCTGGTACTCGCGCGCGCCCGGCCCGCCGAGCAGCTCGATCGCACTCAACTGTCCCGGGTCCGTGACGGTGGCCGCTTCCCCGATCGCCAGATCGAGCGTCACCGTCGAGGGCGGAGGCGGGGGTGGGGGCACGGGATCCACCGGTCCCCCGTCGCCTCCGCACGCCACCGCGAGCCACGGGAGCGCGGCCACCGGCCATGCGCCGAACCGTGAGAACCACCCCCGGAAGCCGCTACCCCGCACCCTCGCCCTCAGCTCTCGCATTTCACCCCATCCCCGATTCGATGCATCGTCCCTCCGCGTCGAGGCGGTTCCACACCGCTCGCGCCCGCTCGTCAACGTTCAACGTATCCTCTGGATGACGATCTGCGATCTCGACGCGCTCGTGATCGCATCTCCCGTTCCCGTCGTCAGCGTGAGATCTACGGGACCATGACCCGTCGCGCTCGTCAGGACGAAGTAGCGCGTCGTCGACGCGAGCACGTCGAAGCGAATGTCGCGGCCGGCTCCGTCGAGCTCGAAGGTGTCGATCATGAGCGGGTAGGACCCCTGGACCGTCTCCTGACCCTGCGCTTCCTCGTCCAGAGCCGCGTAGACATCCGGCAAGTCCAGGGAGGTTACCTGCGAGTCGGGCGTGGGGTTCCCGTCGCGGTCGTCGGCCAGCGGCGCCATTGCGTAGCGGGCCAGCAGGTCGCGCCACCTCTCGACGCCCAGCCGGGGGCCGGCCGCCCTCAACACGTTCGCCGTACCTCTGGCCCGGGTCGGTCCTCCGGCAGCGAGGTCCCGAAACAGCGCGTCCTCGTCGCCGGCCCCGAGGATCCCGCCGGCCGGCAGATCCGACTGATCGGCGATCCAGCGCAGGAAGAGCCAGGCGAACCCGCGCATCTCGAGCGATCGGGTGCCGCCCGGGTCGTTTCCGTCGGAGTCGCCCAACGCGAGCGTGCCGGCCGGATTCTCCATGTAGAACCCGGCGCGTCTCAAGTTCGCGACATGGTAGGTACGGAACGTCTCCCGGTCGTTCGCCAGCTCGCCGTACCCGTAGTTGCGCCCGGGGACGAACCCGGCCGCCGCGAACCCGACGGCCGTCTCGGCCGTGTGCGCGAGCCCCTCGTCGAGCCACGACTCCTCGAGATCCGCGAAGGTCCCGCCGCCCAGGGTGATCCGTTGCTGCGCGATCAGGAGATGTGCGAGCTCGTGCGCGCTGACTCCGCGGGCGTTGCGGGTCGCGAAGACCGGCCCGACCGGATCGCCGAACTCGCCGTCGGGGTCTGGAGCGAGGAGATAGAGGATCTCACCGGCGTTCGATGCGGCACAGCTCTCCACGTCCGCCAGATCGATCGGGCTGAAGAACCCGGCGACGAACGTCGAGCTACCGGGGGGCGTCGCGCGGTTCACGATCGGCGTGACGAAGGCCAGCACCCGCCCGTTGCCGTCGAGATCGGCGGGCGATCCGAAGTAGGACTCGCCGACCGTGAAGATCGGGTCTTCGAGGTCGGACAGCACCCCCGCGTAGTCCGCATCGGCGAGCACGCCGGCGACCGAGACGTCCTCGATGATCGCGAAGTGCCGGCCCACGGCGCGGACGACGGCGGTCGCGACCTCGGTACGCCGACAATCGACCGCGAGGGCCGCATCGACCGCGATCCGGAGGGTGAGCGTGTCGCCCCGCTCCGGGGTCGTCGCGATGCGGGCGAGCGTCGGGCCCGCAGGTCGCCCAGGGCGCGCGGGGATCGCCGTGTCGCGGAGGAGTCGACGGGCGGCCCGGCGAAACCGGAGCTCGGCGTCCGACGCCCACGACGACGCGGCGCCCGACCCGGTGGAGGCACGGGCGGCGAGCTGCGTGGCGACCGCCGATGACCCCGACAGGGTCAGCCGTAGCGACGTGCTCGCGGCCGCCACCTCGGAGGCGCTCTGCACGCCGACCAGGTATTCCGACGCGCCGGACGTCTCGAGGAGACGCACCGCGCCGCGGCCCTGCGTACGGACGGCGCAGGCCTCCCCCGACTGGAGACCTGCCGCCGCGCGCGGCTCGAAGCCCGAAGCGACCGGGATCCCGGGGTTGGGGACGACCGGGCACGCCTCCGGATCGAGATCCGTCACTCCACCGCAACCGACGATCGCGAGCGCGGTCGCGCCCACCGCCAGCGGGCGCGCGCACCGCCGGGCACCCGTGCTCGCACCTGCCATCGCTTCCCTTCTCCGCCCTGGATATCGATGCAACGGGGCCCGGCGAAGACGCCGGGCCCCGTGTTCGGTCCGGAATGTCGGACCCCTGCCTGCGGCCCGAAAGGGGCGTCGGGCCAGAGGCTGCTGAAGAACCAGCCTCCTAGTACATGCCGCCCATGCCGCCGCCCGGCATCCCGCCCGCGGCAGCCGCATCCTCGGGCTCGGGCCGCTCGACCACCACGGCCTCGGTCGTGAGCAGCAGACCCGCGATCGACGCGGCGTTCTGGAGCGCCGTGCGGGTGACCTTGGTCGGATCGATCACGCCTGCCGCGACCAGGTCCTCGTACTCGCCCGTACCGGCGTTGAAGCCGAAGTTGTTGTCCTTCGACTCCCGCACCTTCTCGACGATGATCGAGCCCTCGGCGCCCGCGTTCTGAGCGATCTGCCGAATCGGGCTCTCGATCGCCTTGCGGACGATCTGGATCCCGATGTCCTCGTCGGTATCGGCGCCTTCCACGCCGTCGAGGGCCGACTGGCTGCGCAGCAGCGCCACGCCGCCGCCGGGTACGATGCCCTCCTCGACCGCGGCGCGCGTCGCGTGCAGCGCGTCCTCGACCCGAGCCTTCTTCTCCTTCATCTCGGTCTCGGTCGCGGCGCCGACGTTGATCACGGCCACGCCGCCGGCGAGCTTCGCGAGCCGCTCCTGGAGCTTCTCGCGGTCGTAATCGGACGTGGACTTGTCGATCGCGACTTTGATCTCGCCGATCCGACCCTGGATCTTGTCGGTGTCGCCGGCGCCGTCGACGATCGTCGTGTTGTCCTTGTCGATCACGACGCGCTTCGCCTCACCGAGATCGCTGACGACCGCGTTCTCGAGCTTGAAGCCGAGCTCTTCGGAGATGACCTGGCCGCCCGTCAGGATCGCGATGTCCTGGAGCATCTGCTTGCGGCGGTCGCCGAACCCGGGCGCCTTGACGGCGCAGACCTTGAGCGTGCCGCGAAGCTTGTTCACGACCAGCGTGGCGAGGGCCTCGCCCTCGACGTCCTCCGCGATGATCAGGAGGGGGCGGCCCATCTGGGCGACCTTCTCGAGGATCGGGAGGAGGTCCTTCATCGCCGAGATCTTCTTGTCGTGGATCAGGATGATCGGCTCGTCGAGCGCGACCTCCATCTTGTCAGGATCCGTGACGAAGTACGGCGAGAGGTAGCCGCGGTCGAACTGCATCCCGTCCACGGTGTCGAGATCGGTCTCGAGGCCTCGCGCCTCCTCGACGGTGATGACGCCGTCCTTCCCGACCTTCTCCATGGCCTCGGCGATCAGCTCGCCGATGTCCATGTCATTGTTCGCCGAGATGGCCGCGACCTGGGCGATCTCCCTCTTGCCCGAGGTCTCGACCGAGATCTCGTGGAGGTTCTCGACGATCGCGTCGACGGCCTTGTCGATGCCGCGCTTGAGCGCCATCGGGTTCACGCCGGCGGTCACGCTCTTCAGACCTTCGGTGAAGATCGCCTGTGCGAGCACGGTCGCCGTCGTGGTGCCGTCGCCCGCATTGTCGGACGTCTTGGTCGCGACTTCCTTGACCATCTTCGCGCCGAGATCCTCGATCGGATCCTCGAGCTCGATCTCCTTCGCGACGGTGACGCCGTCCTTGGTAATCGTCGGGCTCCCGAACTTCTTCTCGAGCACGACGTTTCGGCCCTTGGGGCCGAGGGTCACCATGACCGCCCTGGCCAGCTTGTCGACACCCGCCTTCAGACGCTGACGCGCCGCGGTATCGAATTCCAGATCCTTCGCCATTTTCCCTTCTCTCCTCGCCCCGGCGGGGCGTTCAGCTCATCGGCCCGCGCCACGCGCGGACCGGGTTATTCGAACGAACTCTCTGGGCGCCTCAGTTGAAGACGGCGAGAACGTCGCCCTCTTTCACGATCAGGTACTGCTTGCCCTCGATCGTGACCTCCGTCCCGGCGTACTTCCCGTACAGCACGCGGTCGCCGACGCTCACTTCCATCGGGATGCGCTCGCCGTCATCGTTGAGCCGGCCGGGGCCGACCGCGACCACGCTGCCCTGCTGCGGCTTCTCCTTCGCCGTGTCGGGGATGTAGAGCCCGCCACGCATCTCCTCGGTCTCCTCGAGCGGCTCAACCACCACGCGATCCGCCATCGGCGTGATGCTGACCTTCGTCGAAGCGGTAGCCATCTCCGCCTGCCTCCTTGCCTTCACTGTTCGTCTGGTCGAGGGCTCCGAGAACCGGAACCCCTTGTTAGCACTCGCGTCGAACGAGTGCTAACGCGCTCCGAATATGAAGATCCGACATCCCGACGACAACCCCGGTCGCGGGAGCGGACCGCGCCGTGAAATCGCAGGCGGCGTGCCGCCGGAAATGCCGCCTTTTCGGCCGGTTTGGCAGAGGGATCGGACCCATCGACAGTCTCCGCCGCCGGGGGTCTGCCGAAGCGGCAACCCCGCGCTGGCGGGATCCGTCGAGCACCTTGAAACCGCCTCGCCCGGGATGTCGTACATTGCACCGGCGAAGAGGGAGTCACCGACGACGGGTCGGCCGCGGGGTGGGTCGGCTCGCCTTTCGATATTCAGGGGGAGAGATGATCAGAGGACTGCTCGTTGTCGCGACGGCCGGCATGTTGGGGTTCGCCGTCACGAAGGTCGTGTTCGCGCTGGTGTTGCCGCTCGTGTTCCTGGCGCTCAAGGTCGCGTTCTTCTGCACGATCGTGTACCTGGTGCTGCGGCTGGTGAAGCCCGAGCTGGCAGACGACCTCAAGGAACGCTGCTGCGGGACGAAGTGAGCCGCGGGACCGCCCGCGGCTCGTCCGCACCCGCCACCCCGGGTGTCAGGAAGGCCCGCGAAGCGTCCGGTCGGCGATCGCGAGCCCGGTGATCGTGAGGGCCGGCTCGATCTTCGCCACGGTCCGACAGTAGCGGCCCACCACCTCGGCCAGCCCCCCCGTCGCGACAACGACCGGCTCATCCGGTCTCCACTCCTCGATGATGCGGTCGACGATGCCGTCGATGCTGTCGACGACCGTGTAGAACCCGCCGCTCCGCAGACAATCGAGCGTATTGCGCCCGATGACCCGCTCGGGCGGACCGAGCGCGACCTTCGGGAGCTGCGCCGTCGCCCGCGTGAGCTGGTCCAGGGCGACGGGCCCCGGCGCGATCACGCCCCCGATGAAGACCCCGTCGCCGGTCACACAGTCGAACGTGGTGGCCGTCCCGAGATCCACGACGATAGTGTCCGACCCGTACAGGGTCGCGGCGGCGAGGGTGTTCGCGATCCGATCGGCGCCGACCTCCGCGGGGCGGTCGACGTCCAGCCGGATCGGCAGCGCCGACTCGCCCGTCAGAAAGACGGTCCCCAGCCCCGCTCGTTCGCCCGCCCCCGACCAGGATCGGTTCAGCACCGGCACCACGGAGGCGACGATCAGCCGCTCGGGTGCGGCGAACCCGGCCTCCGCGGCTTCCGAGAGAAACCCGCGGAGGTACAGGTGGATCTCGTCCGCCGTACGGCGCGAGTCCGTCGCGAGCCTCCAGGTGGACAGCGGCGTGACGTCCTCGAACAGACCGACGACCGTCTCGGTGTTCCCGACATCGACGGCGAGAATCATTCGGAGCCCTCCAGGAGCTCGACCGACCCGCTCGTCACTCGCCGGAGGGCGCCGCGATCGGGTCGGAACAGCAGTGCGCCGTCCGGAGCGAGACCGGCCGCCCGCCCCTCCGTCGGATCCCCGCCAGCATCGAGGGCGACGCGCCGGTTCTTCAGACGGTCGAGCCGATCGAGACGCGCCAGCATGTCCTCGGTGAGCAGGTCGGGCGGTGCGCGCAGCCACCGCTCGAGACCCCGGACGATGGCGCCGGCGACCTCGACCGGCTCGACGTCGTCACAGCAGTCCCGCACACCGATCACCCGCTTCGCGAGCGCCTTCGGCAGCGCGTCGGTCGAGAGGTTGACCCCGACGCCGATCACCAGGCGGTCGCCGCCGTCCGGCCCTGCCGCCGTCTCGGCGAGGATACCGCCGAGCTTGCGTCCGCGCGCGATGAGATCGTTGGGCCACTTGAGCCCCGGCCGAAGATCGGGGAATCGACGCTCGAGCTCGATGGCCACGCCGAGACCGGCCAGGATCGTGACAGGGGACCCGAGCCAGTCTCCGGCGGGGTCGAAGATCATCGTGAGGTAGACTCCGCCATCGGGCGGCGAGTGGAAGCGGTTGTCACCGCGCCCGCGTCCCGCGGTCTGAGAGCGGCTCAGGACGATCGTCTCGGCCCCGGCCCCCTCGGCCGCCATCTCGCGCGCGATGTCGTTCGTCGAATCGACCTCGCCGAACAGGTGAACGTCCTCCCTCCCCCACCGTGCGCGGAGGTCCTCGACCGATACGCCCGCCCACCGCTTCACGCGTCGCCGGCTCACGGTTCGACCAGCAGCGAGAGATCGAGCGCGGGCGCCGAGTGCGTGATCGTCCCGACGGACACCAGGTCGACCCCCGTCTCCGCGACGGCGCGGACGGTGTCGAGGTCGATCCCCCCGGACGCCTCGAGCAGAGGTCGGGGCGTCGCGTCGCGGGTCCGCGCGACGGCCCGCCGAAGCGTGTCGAGGTCCATGTTGTCGAGGAGAATCCGGTCCGGTTCACGGGTCAGGGCGTCATCCAGCTCGGCGAGTGTGGTGACCTCGATCTCGACCAGCAAGCCCTCCGACGCCGCCCGCGCGCGCACGGCGTCGAGGGCGGGGATCACCCCACCCGCGGCCCGAATATGGTTCTCCTTGATGAGCACCATGTCGTAGAGCCCCATCCGGTGATTGACCGCCCCGCCCGCGACCGTCGCCGCCTTTTCGAGCGAGCGCCATCCGGGCGTCGTCTTGCGCGTATCGACGAGCGCGGCGCCGGTCCCCGCGATCGCCGTCGCGAACCGGGCGGTGAGCGTCGCGATGCCCGAGAGGTGGGCGAGACCGTTGAGCGCGGTCCGCTCACCGGAGAGGATCGAAGCGAGCGTGCCGTCGATCGCACCGACCGCGTCTCCGGCCGCTACCCTCCCTCCATCGGACACCGCCCACCGACGCTCGAGCCCCGGGTCGACGCGCTCGAACACGCGGTCGGCGAACCCGAGACCCGCGACCGTGCCGGCGGCCCGCGCGACGATCCTGGCCGACCCCACCAGATCGTCGGGGACGGTCCACGATGTCGTGCGGTCGCCATCGCCGAGGTCCTCCTCGAGCGCCGCATCGACGATGCGGTCGATATCCGCCCTGACCGCGCTCATCGCAGCCCCGGCTCGAGCCAGGCGGCCAGCAGGTAGAGCGCACCCACCGCCCAGCAGTAGTAGGCGAACCGGTGGAAGGTCCGCTGCACGAGCATGCTCACGAACCAGCGAATGGCGAACACTCCCGAGCCCAGCGCCGCCACGAACGCGACCGCCAGCGGCGCCGCCCCGATCGTCGCCCCCGCGGCCGAGAGCTCGGGAGCCTGGAGGATCGCGGCTCCACCGATCGCCGGGACCGACATGAGGAAAGAGAACTCGGCCACACGACCGGGATCCAGCCCCAGACCGGCCCCCATGGCGACCGTCGAGCCCGAGCGGGAGATGCCGGGCAGAAGCGCCAGCGCCTGCGCGAGACCGATCCCGACCGCGTCGATCGCCCTGAACTGGTCGCGGTACCCGGTGCGGCGCGCCGAATAGCGGAGGGTCCAGACGATCACTCCCGTCACCAGCAGCAGCGTCGCCGCGACGACGGGGCGCTCGAACGTCCCGCCCAGCAGGTCGAGAAACCCGATCCCGATGACGGCGGCGGGGACCGACGCGAGGACGAGGAGACCGATGTACACGAGACTCTCTCGATCGGCCCGCAGGAGCCCGCCGACGAGCTCGCCGATTCGACGGCGATACACCCAGCACACCGCGAGCAGCGTGGCCACGTGGAGCGCGATCACGACGAGGACGCCGGGTGTCTCGAGACCGAGCAGCGCGTCGGCAAGCACCAGGTGTCCCGAGCTCGAGACGGGCAGGAACTCGGTGAGGCCCTGGACGACGCCGAGGACGAACGCCTCGATGAAACTCAAGCGGCCGAAGTCTCCGTCGCCTGATCCGCGACCGCTTCCCGGCCGAGTACCTCCTCGTAAAGCCGCTCGTACAGGGGGACGACCTTCGACGCGGCGAAGTTCTCCACTGCCCGGCGACGCGCGGCCCTCGAGAGCTCGAGCCACCGGGCATCGTCGCCGAGGATCTCGACGGCCGCGGTCGCCATCGCATCCACGTCGCCCACCGGGTGCAGGGACCCGGTCTCTCCGTGCACGACGACCTCCGACAGACCTGTCTCTCCCGTCCCGACGACCGGCACGCCGGAAGCCTGCGCCTCGAGCGCGACGAGCCCGAACGACTCCTGATCGCTCGGAAGCAGAAACAGATCGGCGCACGCGAGAAGCTCGGCCACCGACTCGAACTTCCCGAGCGACAGGACGTGCTCGGACAGCCCGTGCTGCTCGGCGAGGTCCTCGGCCCGCTGGCGCTCGGGACCATCGCCGACGAGCACCAGCCTCGACGGGACCTCCTCGCGGACACGGCGGAAGATCTCGATCACGTCGGGGATGCGCTTGACCGGGCGGAAGTTCGAGATGTGCATGATCACCTTCTCGTCCGGCGAGGCGAGGGCCGCCCTCCCCGTGCAGTATGCCTCGCGGTCGTAGGTGGCCGGATCGATGAAGTTCGGGATCACATCGATCGCACACCTCGCGCATTCGAAGTCGCGGTGCGTCTCGTCGCGCAGCCAGTTCGAGACCGCGGTCAGACGATCCGACTTCTCGATCGAGAACTTCGTGATCGCCCAGTACGACGGGTCCTGGCCGACCAGGGTGATATCGGTGCCGTGAAGCGTCGTCACGAGCTTCACGTCGCCCCCATCCGCCCGCAGCATGTCGCGCGCGATCCACCCCGCCGTGGCATGCGGGATCGCGTAGTGCACGTGCAGGATGTCGAGACTCTCCTTCTTCACCACCTCGTGCATGGTCACCGCGAGCGCGAGCGAGTAGGGCGGATACTCGAAGAGCGGGTAGCGGTTCACTTCCACCTCGTGAAAGAAGAGACGCTCGTGGAAGTGGGTGAGCCGGAAGGGCTGCGCGTACGAGATGAAGTGTATCTCGTGGCCGCGATCGGCCAGCTCGATCCCGAGCTCGGTCGCAACCGCACCGGACCCGCCGTACGTCGGATAACAGCTGATCCCGATCCTCATGCGTCTCCCCGTCCCGGAGAATCCCGCGTTACCCCCGCCGCCCCCTCCGATGGCCCATTTTTCCCCCGCGCGCGCGCCCGCCAGACATCGGCGATCCGCCGCGAAAGGTGCCCGGTCGCCGATGAGGCGTCCAGCCTGACGGCATCGGGCGGAAGCTGGTGTCTGAACCACGTGCGCTGACGGCGTGCGTACGCCCACGTCGCCGCGAAGATCCTCTCGAGCGCCTCCTCCCGCTCGATCTCGCCCCGGGTAAGCCCGAGCACCTCGCGGTATCCGATCGCGTCGAACGCGCGCGACCCCGAGAGGCCTTCGGCCTCCAGACGCCTCGTCTCCGCCTCCCAGGCGCCCCCATCAAGCATCGCCCGGGCGCGCTCGCGGATCCGCGCCCGCAGCGCCTCCCCCGGGAGATCGAGCGCGAATACGGGCCCGTCGAACGGCGGCCGCGCGGGTGTACCGTGCTCGATCCACCAGCTGAGCGGCCGGCCCGAAGCCAGCGCGAGCTCGACGGTCCTGTGCGCGCGCTGCGGATCGGTCGCCGCGCTCGGGGTGCGGTCGTCCGCCAGCCCCGGGTCGAGGCGCGCGGCCCAGCGCCCGAGGTCGGCGGCGGCGATCCCGTCGAGCCAACCGCGCAGACGCTCGCGCCACTCGGGCGCCATCTCGGGTTCGCGGAACATCGGGTGAGTCAACGCCCGGAGGAAGAGCCCGGTTCCCCCGGCGAGGATCGGCACGCGGCCGCGCGCTTCGATGCCGGCGCGCGCGTGGTCCCACAGCTCGACGAAGCGCCCGGCCCCGTAGCGCTCGTCCGGGTCCAGAAAGGCGACGCCGTGGTGCGGCGCGGCGACGAGCTCGCGTTCGGTGGGGGCGGCGGTGCCTACCTGAAACCCGCGATACGCCTGACGGCTGTCCGCCGAGACGATCTCGCCGTCGAGCTCGCGGGCGACCTCGATCGCGACGGCCGTCTTTCCCGAGGCCGTCGGTCCGACGATCGCGAGCGGGGGGGTCCGCCCGCGCTCGACGTCAGGATCGGCCGAAGCGGCGGTCGAGCTCATCTACCGAGAGCCGGACGATCGTCGGTCTCCCGTGCACGTCGTGGCCCGGCAGCTCGGTCGCGAACAGACGGTCGAACAGCTCGCGCATCTCCTCCGCGGTGAGGCGCTCTCCCGCCTTTATCGCCCCCTTGCACGCCATCGACTTCGCGAGACGCTCGTGCTGGTTGCGTGCCGAGTCGACGAGCGGCGAACCTTCGGTCAGCTCGCGGATCATCTCTCGCAGACACCGCTCGGCGTCGAATCGGGCGTGCGGCTGCGGGCTGGCGCGTAGAATCCAGGTCCGCTCTCCGAAGGGCTCGAGCTCGAAGCCCTGGCGGGCGAGCAGCCCCTCGAGCTCCTCGAGCGCGGTCGCCTCGGCCGGTGAGAAGCGGAGCGTCTGCGGGAAGAGCAGCGCCTGCGCGGTCGCCCCCCCGTCGCGAAAGCGGCCGATGATCTCTTCGTAGAGCACCCGCTCGTGCGCCGAGTGCTGATCCACGACGAGCAGCCCGTCGCGCGTGGCCGCCAGGATGTATCGATCGTGGAGCTGCCACAGCTCGGGCGCCCGGTAGTCGATCTCTTCCGGCGCCGTCGTCTCGGCGAGGTCGCCTCCGGGGGCACCCGCCGGGTCGGTCCCCGCCATGAAGAGCGCCAGCTGCGGCATCCCGCCGGGCGCCGTCGGTGCGACGCCCGCGCCGGCCGGCGCCCGCGCCCCGCGTGCGGGGCCCCGTCGATCGGCCGCCGATACCGCACCGACGGGCTTCGTCGAGGACAACCCGCCGAGGGCGGCCACGACCGCCGCGTGGAGCGCCCGCTCCGCCGCGGATCGATCGCGGAACCGGACCTCGCTCTTCGCCGGGTGGACGTTCACGTCGACGCTCCCGGGGTCCACATCGATCCGGAGAAAGAACGATGGCCGCATCCCCTCGGCGATCGTCGTGCGGTAGGCCTCGTCGACGACCCGGTTGAGCCCCTTGTCGCGAAACGGCCGGCCGTTCACGAAAAGGTACCGCCGACCGCCGCGCGGGCGCGCGGCGTCGGGACGCTGGACGAGACCCGAGACCCGCGCTCCGCCCTCGCGCCCCGCCGCCGGGATCAGGGTGGCGGCGAGATCGCCCCAGATCCCCTCGATGCGCTCGAGCCACTCCTGTTCGGGCGGGAGATCGAGCGACGTCTTGCCGTTCGACTCGAGACGGAATCCGACCGCCGGGTTCGTCAACGCCAGCAGCAGGAGCGCCTCGCTCGCGGCGCGCGTCTCGGCGGCGGCCGTGCGAAGGAACTTCGCGCGCGCCGGCAGGTCGTGGAACAGACCCTTCACCGTGACCGTCGTGCCTTGCTGTCGCGGGACCTCGTCGACGCTCCGGATGCGACCGAAGTCGACGCGCGCCCGCGTCCCCGCTCCCTCATCCCCCGCCGTGTGGAGCTCGAACCGGCTCACCGCCGCGATCGACGGCAGCGCCTCCCCGCGGAACCCGAACGAGGCGATCGACCGGAGGTCCTCGGCCCGGCGGATCTTGCTGGTCGCGTGCCGATCGAGCGCGAGCACCGCGTCCTGACGGTCCATGCCGTGTCCGTCGTCGACGACCCTGATCTCGCTCTTCCCTCCGCCGCGCAGGGCGACCTCGATGCGTCGCGCCCCGGCGTCGAGCGCGTTCTCGACCAGCTCCTTCACCACCGACGCGGGTCGCTCGACGACCTCGCCGGCCGCGATCTGGTTCGCGACGTGGTCGGGCAGGATCTCGACCCGCCGGCCGACCGGAGTCCCCCGCGTCTCCATCAGGACTCCTCTTCGAGCCCGTAGAACCGGCGCGCGTTCGCGCGCGTGAGCGCCGCCATCTCCTCCATGGTCGCACCGCGGATCTCGGCGAGGCGGCGGCAGGTGTGCGCGACGTACGCCGGCTCGTTTCGCCGGCCGCGCCGCGGAGCCGGCGCCAGATACGGGGCGTCGGTCTCGATGAGCAGCCGATCGGCCGGGACGGCCCCGGCGGCCGCGGCCAGCTCGTCGACGAACGTGATCAGACCCGAGAACGACACGTACCAGCCTGCCTCGAGCCCCGTCTCGAGCAGATCGGGGCCTCCCGCGAAGCAGTGGAGGACACCGGTCGTCCGGGGGTGCTCGCGGATGTGCGCCGCCGTGTCGCCATCCGCATCGCGCGAGTGCACGACCACGGGCAGCCCGAGACGCGCGCCGAGCTCGAGGTGGGCGGCGAAGCTCTCACGCTGGGCGGCACGCGGCGCGTTGTCGTAGAAGTAGTCGAGACCGGTCTCGCCGATCGCCACCACTTCGGGGGAGGCCGCCAGCCCCTCGATCTCCTCGATGGTCGCGGCCGACGTCGAGGCGGCTTCGTGGGGATGAAGGCCGGCCGTCGCCCAGACGCCCGTCAGGCGCGAAGCGAGCGCGATCGCTTCCCGGGCGTCGTCGGGCGTCGAGGCGATCGTCACCATCTCGCATACCCCTTCGGCACGGGCACGCTCGAGAACGTCGTCGCGGTCCTCTTCGAACCTCGACGAGGTGAGGTGGAGGTGGGAGTCGAAGAGGGCCGGCCGGCTCACCCCGTCGCGTGTGCCGCCGCGCGGGCCTTTCGCTTCGCGCGCTGCTGAATCTCGTAGAGGGCGGGCGAGGCGACGAAGATCGACGAGTACGTCCCGATGAGGATCCCGACGATGAGGACGAGCGCGAAGGGTCGGATGACGGCGCCACCGAGGACGAACAACGAGATGAGCGCGACGAGCGTCGTCCCCGACGTGAGCACGGTTCGCGGGAGCGTCTCGTTGATGCTCCGATCGAGCGTATCCTCGTAGGACTCCTTCCGCTTCTTCTTGAGGTTCTCACGCACCCGGTCGAACACGACGATCGTGTCGTTCAGCGAATACCCGATGATCGTGAGAATCGCCGCGACGGTCGCCAGGCTGATCTCGATGTCGAGGAGCGCGATGAACCCGAACGCGACGGTCATGTCGTGCAGCGTCGCGATCACCGCGGCGAACCCGAAGCGCCATTCGAACCGGAAGGCGAGGTAGATGAGCGTGAGGAGGAACGACAGCCCGAGCGCCATGATCGCCTTCGTGCGGAGCTCCGACCCGACCCGGGGCCCGATCGCCTCGCTCTGCCGGATCTCGTAGCCGCTCTCGCCGAACCCGGTGGACAACGCCTGCGACACCTGCTCGCGCACGCCCTCGAGCCCGAGGTCGTCCTCGGTCGGGACGCGGATCAGGAACTCGGGCGTCGCCGCGCTCTCCCCGGCCCCGCGGAGCGGCTGGATCTGGACGCCGGTGAACCCCCCCGCGTTCATCACGTCGCGTACCTCGGCCACGTCGGCCGCGCGGTCGACCCGGACCTGGAGCATCGTCCCGCCGGTGAACTCGACGCCCGTATTGAACCCGCCCCGCACCACCATCCCGAGCAGGCCGACGAGAATGAGCCCCGCCGAGATCATGTAGGCCCGTTTCCGCATCGAGATGAACGCGAAGTGGGCGTCGCTGAAGATCCTGATCATCTATCGAGTTTCCTGAAGGCTCGCCGTGGGCGTCAGATGCTGACGGCGTCGCTCGCGGCGCGCCGGTCGAGGTAGATCATGAAGAACGTCCGGGTCACGTAGATCGCCGAGAAGAACGACGCGAGGATCCCGATACACAGGGTCACGGCGAAGCCCTGGACAGGCCCCGTTCCGAACTGGAAGAGGATGATCCCCGTGATCAGAGTCGTCAGGTTGGCGTCCACGATCGCCGAGAGCGCGTTGTCGAACCCGGCCTCGACCGCGGTTCGCGCGGTCTTGCCCGCCTGGATCTCCTCGCGTATCCGCTCGAAGATGAGGACGTTCGCGTCCACCGCCATCCCGATAGACAGGATGAGCCCCGCGATCCCCGGCAGGGTGAGCGTCGCCTGCAAGCCCGCCAGCCCGCCCAGCATGAACAGGACGTAGAGCGAGAGCGCACCCACCGCGAGAACGCCCGCGAGCCGGTAGTAGAAGACCATGAGCGCGAGCACGCCGACGATGCCGACGATGAACGCGAGGCGGCCCTGCTGGATCGAGTCCTCCCCGAGCGATGCGCCGACCTGGCGGCGCTCGGCGATTCGCACCGGCATCGGCAGCGCGCCGGCCCGCAAGACGAGCGCGAGATCCTGCGCCTCCTGGAACGATGTCCCGGGGGTCAGCTCGATCTGGGCGCGGCGGCTGAGCACGCTACGGATGACCGCGTAGCTCTGGACCTTTCCGTCGAGCACGATCGCCATGTTGTTCCCTACGTTTCGCGCGGTGCCCCGCTCGAAGAGCCGGGCGCCCCGACGCGATGTCTCGAAGGGGACGATCGGCTGGTTGAAGGTCGGGTCGCGCGTCGCGGGTCCGGCGTCGTCCAGCTCGGCGCCCGTGATCAACGGCTCGCTCTCGAGGACGTAGAGCGGGATGAACGTGTTCCCGGCGGTCCCCACCTCCTCCACGCCCCAGTTGAGCGTGACGTCTCGCGGATAGAGGTCCTGCACCTCGGGCAGCTCCAACCACGCCTTCACGCTCGGCGTGTCCTGCTGTGCCACGAGGAACTCGCCCTGCAGGCGGCCCACCGAAAGAAGCGCGGAGAGCGGTCTGAGTTGCGGGGCCCGGGGCGCCGCCGCCGAGTCCGCGGCCTCCGTGGCCGTCGAGTCCTGCGCGGCGGCGTCGGCCGCCGTCGAGTCCGCCGCGACGGTGTCCGCGGGCGTCGTCCCGAGAACCTCGCTCAGGTCGACATCGGTCGTCTCGAGCGGGGTCGGCGTGAGCGCGTCCTCGCCGACCGCGTCCACGATCGCGCGGTCGATCCGCTCGAGCTGGTTCACGAACGCCGTCCCGTCCGTGACGATCTTGAACTCCATGTGCGCCGTCTGGTTGACGAGCGCTACGGCGCGCTCCTCGTCGAACTCGCCCGCGAGCTCGACGATGATCCGCTGTCCCGCACGCTGGATATTGGGCTCGCGGACGCCGAACTGGTCGATGCGGTTGCGCAGCGTCGTGACGGTGCGCTCGATGGCATCTTCCATGTCTGCATCGGGGTCCGCGGCGTCCCGGTCGATCTCGACCGCGAGGTGCATCCCGCCCTGAAGATCGAGGCCGAGGTTGATCGGCGAGACCGTCTCGCCGCTGTCATCGATGTCCTTCGGGACCAGGGCCCACCCGCACAGCGCCGCGAGCAGGGCGATCCAGATCAGACGCCAGCGTACCGTCGAGAACATCTAATGGTTCACCATCATGGGGGTGGGACAGGCATTCCTGCGAAAGCTGTGAAAGGTAGTCGGCCCCCCCGGATCAGGAAAGAACGAATCGCTCACCCCAGGACGAGGGGGAGCAGCCACGCCGCGAGCGCGGTGATCAGGAACGCGAGCGCCGCGTTCGCCCAGATGCCGGCGCGCGCCATCTGCGGGATGGTGAGGACGCCGCTGCTGTACGCGACGGCGTTCGGCGGCGTGGCGATCGGCAGCATGAACGCGCAGCTCGCCGCGAGCGTCGCCGGAACAGCGACGAGCAGCGGATCCCACCCGATCTCCACGGCCACCGCCCCGAGCACGGGGAGGAACGCCGCCGTCGTCGCCGTGTTGCTCGTCAGCTCTGTGAGCAGCACGACGAGCAGCGTGATCAGGAAGATGAAGGCGATGGGCGGCCAGTCGCCGAACCCCGCGGCCGACGAGCCGAGCCACGTGTTGAGACCCGTGCGGTCGATCGCCGACGCCAGGCTGAGACCGCCCCCGAAGAGGATCAGGATCCCCCAGGGGAGCGTCTCGGCGGTCTCCCAGTCCAGCAGAGCGCCGTCGTCCGCGCCGGACGGGGTGAGGAAGAGGAGGAGGCCGCACCCGATCGCGATGCCGGCATCGGAGAGACCGGGCACCCGGACGGTCAGGAGCGGACGCAGGATCCAGCACGCCGCGGCGATCGCGAAGACGACCGCCACACGACGCTCCGGACGGCTGATCGGCCCGAGCGCCGCCATACGTTCGCCGATCAGCTCGGCCACGCCCGGGATATCCTTCCTGCCGAGCCGCGCCCCGACCCGGGTGAGGATCAGGTAGATGAGTGGCAGCGCCAGAGCGACGAGAGGGACGCCGACCGCCATCCACTCGACGAAGCCGATCTGGACGCCGTGCGCCTCGGCCATGTACCCCGCGAGCAGCGCGTTCGGTGCGGTCCCGATGAGTGTCCCCATCCCGCCGACGTTCGCCGCGTAGGCGATTCCGAGCATGACCGCCACCGCGAACGCCGATCGGGCCGCCGTGTCGGCCCCTCCATCGGCCTCCGCCGACGCGTTCACGAGCTCGATCACCGAGAGCCCGATCGGCAGCATCATCAACGAAACCGCCGTGTTGCTCACCCACATGCTGAGGAAGGCGGTCACGATCATCAGCCCCCCGATCACAGACGACGGACGGGACCCGACCCGCCGCAACATCCCCAGCGCCAGCCGGCGGTGGAGCGCCCAGCGCTCCATTGCGAGCGCGAGGAGGAAGCCGCCCATGAAGAGGAAGATCACGGGGTTCGCGTAGGGGGCCGCCGCCTCGCCGATCGACCCGGCCCCGACCAGCGGGAACGCGACGAGCGGGATCAGCGACGTGGCGGGGATCGGGATCGCCTCGGTGAGCCAGAACACGGCCATGAGGACGGCCACCGCGGCCGTCCGCCATGCAGCGCCGTCGAGCCCGGCCGGAGCCGGAGCCGCGAGCATGACGGCGAGGGCGAGGAAGCCCGCGACGAGACCAAAGCGGCGCGACACCTCAGGCGACCTCGTCGCAGGTCCCGAGCCGCGGACCGAGCGCCCGGGCGGGGTCACGGTGCACCCGGCGCCCGAACCGTCGGGCGAGGACCGAGCGAGCGGCGTGGAACCCGCACATCCCGTGTACGCCGCCGCCGGGCGGGACTGCGGACGAGCACACGAAGACGTGCGGCAGCGGCGTCGCGTACGGGTCGAGCCGCGGGACGGAGCCGGCGAGGAGACGCGGGATCGTGATGGCGCCGCCACCGATGTCGCCGCCGGCCAGGTTCGCGTTGCGTGCCTCCAGATCGGCCGGGCCGAGCGCCGAGCGTGCGGCGATACAGTCGCGGAACCCGGGCGCGAACCGCTCGACCTGTGCCTCGATGCGCGCCGTCCAGTCGCTCGGCGAGCCGTTCGGCACGTGGCAGTACGCCCACCCGACGTGGCCGCCCCCCGGCGCCCGCGTCGGGTCGAAGCGCGTGGGCTCGGACACCAGCACGAAGGGAGAGCCAGGCTCCCTCTCCTCCCAAACCGCGCGCTCGCCGGCCGCGATCTCCTCGTACGTCCCGCCGACGTGCACCGTCCCGGCCTCGCGACAGGCGGACGATCGCCACGGGATCGGCTCCGAGAGCGCCCAGTCGAGCTTGAACACACCCGGCCCCCGCGGGGCTCTCGCGAGCGCGCGAGCGTACGACGGCCCCGCATCATCGCCGAGCACCCGCGCGAGCGGACCCGGTGTCAGGTCGAACACCGTGGCGCGCGCCGGCGGGACATCGAGCATCGAGCGGACCCGGTGCCCCGTGACCACTCGTCCGCCGAGATCCTCGAGAAGCGACACCAGGGCCGTCGTGATCGCGCCGGCACCGCCTCGAGGCAGCGGCCAGCCACCCGCGTGGCCCGCCGCGGCGAGCGCGAGACCCACGCCCGCAGACGGAGCGCGGTCGAGCGGCAGGATCGAGTGGGCCGCCAGCCCCGCGAACAGACCGCGAGCCTGCGACCCCGAGAACGCCTCGCGAGCCACCACGTCGGCGGACAGCAGGCTCCGGGCCCAGGGCAACAGCCCGAGCGGGTTTGCGGCGAGCGGCGGGCCGAGGACACCCGAGACGACGTCGTCCCACCCCGCCGCGAGACCGCCGATGAGGCCGCGCCACGCGTCTCCGTCGGGTCCGAGATCATCGGCGACGACGTCGACCGATCGGTGGAGCCGCGCGGCCGGGCGGTCGTCGAAGGGGTGCGCCAGACAGAGCGGCGGGTGGAGCCACTCGAGGCCGTAGCGCCCGAGCGGCAGCGCCCGGAAGAGCGGCGAAGCCGCGCCCATGGGGTGGATGGCCGAGCAGGTGTCGTGGAGATAACCCGGCAGGGTGAGGGGCTCGGTGCGCGCGCCCCCGCCGGGCACATCGGCGGCCTCGAGCACGAGCACGCCGAGGCCGTGCGAGGCCAGTGTGACGGCGGCCGCGAGTCCGTTCGGGCCCGAGCCGACCACGACCGCGTCGTTCTTCATGCCCGGCAAGCTACGGTCGGCCGTCGAGACCGACCAAGCCCCCGGATGCACGAGCGGTCCGGGCCACCGGACCCGGACCGCCGTCTCGAACCCGCGAGGGGGCTCCGTCGTGCAGCTCGGTGCGACTACATGCCGGGGTGAGTGGACCAGAGCTCCCAGACCGGCTGTAACGTGCCGTCCGCGTTCTTGCGAAGCAGGTTCGCGTAGTGGCCCGACACGGCCTCCTCGCCTTCCTGCCCGCTCCACGTGCCGACCGACGTCACGTAGTCGTCGCCGAGCTCGGCGGCGGCGAACGGGGTCATCGTCATCTGAACGCCCGCCTCGGACATCTCCGTCAGCGCGGCCCGGATGGTCTCGCGACCCTCCACGAGCTCGGGGGCCATGACGATCGCGTCCTCCGCATAGCGATCGGCGACCATGTCCGGGTGACCCATGTTCATGTGGGTCGCCATGAAGCTCGGCCACCCCTCGACCAGCGAGACGCTCGCGTCGGCGGGCGGCATCTCCGGACGCGCGAAGTTCGGCGACGGCTCGCCCTCGGCGAGGGTCGTCACGAGACCATGCGCCTTCCACTCGCCGTCGATCATCTCGCTGTACGACATCCAGTAGCCCGAGCTGTTCGAGGTCTCGCCCTCGACCGTCGCCTCGGTCGACCACGTGCCGCGCGCGACGGCGAAGTTCCCGCGGATCACCTGATCGTCGAGCCCGATCTCGATCTGCGGGGAGGCCATGTCGATGCCGCCCTGGAGCATCGCGGCGATCGCTTCGCCGCCGAACGCCATCCCGGCCTGGCCGCTCCACAGGAGCCCGTCGGCGGCGTGGTAGTTGTTCGCCACCATCGTCCCGTGGCCCATGTTGTAGTGCATCTGCCAATCGTTCACGAAGGCGGCTACCGAGGCCGCGTCGGCGTTGGATGCGTATTCCTGGGACTCCTCCGCCGCTGCGGCTTCGTCGGCCATTGCCGCCTGATCGGCCTGCTCGGCCCCACACGCCGCGAAGACGAGTGCGATAAACGGAGTCAAGATGCGGATGCGCATGAACTTACCCTCCTGAGACGGGATCTTCGCGGAGCCCCGGGCCTCCCGAATGGCCCCCGAAACGCCGCGTATTGGGATGGAATGTCCCTGTCTGACCGTACCGGGAAGATCCGCCGTCGTCAACGATCTTGGCCGCGCCCCCGCCACGGTCATAGTTTCCCGCGCGTCTCGTAGCGGACCGCCACGCCGCGGCATGAACCCCTGTCCCGGACCCATGCGAATGACCCGATTCGGACCGCGGCCGTCGGCCGCGCTCACGCTCCTGCTCGCCGTCGGGCTCGGCGCCTGCATCGCTCCACGGAGCCAGCCGACCTCCCCCTCTCCGACCTCTGGCCGGTCCGGCGGAGGGCCCGGCGGCGGGCCTGGCTCGGACGAGGGGCCCAGGCCATACGACGAGGTGGTCACGGACGAGGCCGTCACCGACTCGGGGATGGTCCACATCCATCGTGTCGATGACGAGTACCTGTTCGAGATCCCGAACGAGATCCTCGACCGCGAGATATTGCTCGTTTCGCGCACGGCGCGCGTGCCGGAGGGGATGGGGTACGGGGGGCTCAAGCTCAACACGCAGACGTTCCGGTGGGAGAAGACGGTCGACGACCGCGTCTACATGCGGATCATGTCGTACACGAACGTCGCGGACGACTCGCTGCCCATCTTCGAGGCGGTGCGGAACTCCAACTTCGGTCCGATCCTCCACGCGTTCGACATCGAGGCTTACGGGCCCGACTCGGCCAGCGTCGTGATCGACGCGACGCCGCTGTTCGCGACGGACATCCCGATGCTCGGGCTGCGCCAGAGCTTCCGCGACCAGTACAGGGTGCGACAGCTCGACGCCGACCGCAGCCGTATCGAGCACGCGAAGTCGTTTCCGCGGAACGTCAACGTCCGGCACACCCTCACCTACTCGGCGCAGATTCCGCCATCCAACCCGACCGTCGGGGCGCTGACGATCGAGATGAACCAGTCGATGATCCTCCTGCCCGACGAGCCGATGACGCCGAGGGTGTGGGACGAGCGCGTCGGGTTCATCCGCGTGAACCAGGTCGACTACGGACGCAGCGACCACACCGTCGAGACACGCAGCTACATCACCCGGTGGCGGCTCGAGCCGTCCGACACGGCGGCGTTTCGGCGGGGCGAGCTCGTCGAGCCCGTGAAGCCCATCGTCTACTACGTCGATCCGGCGACGCCCGAGAAGTGGCGGTCCTATCTGATAGCGGGTATCGAGGACTGGAACGAGGCGTTCGAGGCGGCCGGTTTCCGGAACGCGATCCAGGGCCGCATGCCGCCCTCGCTCGAGGAGGACCCGGACTTCAACCCCGACGACATCCGCTACTCGGTGATCCGCTGGTTCCCATCTCAGGTCCAGAACGCCTTCGGCCCCCACGTGCACGACCCTCGGACCGGCGAGATCCTCGAGAGCGACATCGGGTGGTACCACAACGTCGCCCGCACGCTCCGCAACTGGTACCTGATCCAGACGGCGGCGGCGAACCCGCTCGCCCGCAACGCGTTCTTCGACGACGCCGTGATGGGCAAGCTGATCCGCTTCGTCGCGGCCCACGAGGTGGGGCACACGCTGGGGCTCCCCCACAACATGAAGTCGAGCGCCGCCTTCTCCGTCGATTCGCTGCGCTCGGCGGGCTTCGTGTGCCGCGAGGGCGTCGCGCCGTCGATAATGGACTACGCCCGCTTCAACTACGTCGCACAGCCCGAAGACGAGGGCGCCTGCTTCGACCCCCGCATCGGACGCTACGACCGCTACGCCATCTCGTGGGGGTACCGGCCGATCCTCGACGCCGACGGCGCGGACGATGAGAAACCGACGCTCGACGCCTGGATCCTCGAGCACGCCGACGACCCGGCCTATCGGTTCGGCGACCCGAGCGGCACCGACCCGACATCGCTCACCGAGGCCATCGGCTCCGACGCGATGGAGGCATCGGCGCTCGGCATCGAGAATCTGAAGCGGATTCTCCCGAACCTCTACGAGTGGACGTACCGCGAGGGCGACGACTTCTCGGAGCTCGAGGACCTCTACAACAACGTACTGGCACAGTGGAACCGGTACATGGGCCACGTGCTGGTAAACGTCGGCGGCGTCACGCGGACGCGGAAGGCGTACGGACAGGACGGGCCGATCTACGAGATCGTGCCCGGCGAGACGCAGCGCCGCGCCGTCGAGTTCCTCGTCGACCAGGCGTTCGCGACCCCCGACTGGATGATCGAACGGCAGGTCCTCGGCGTCCTCGAGAACCCGCGGATGGTCGATCGGATCCGGGGTCTCCAGGCGAGCATCCTCACCCGCACGCTGGATCCGTCGCGGATGCAGCGGCTGATCGAGGCCGAGGCCGAGCTCGGCGACGACGCCTACGGACTCGCCGAGATGCTCGTGGACGTCCGCGAGGGCGTGTGGGGCGAGCTGACCGACGGGCGGGCGGTGGACGTACACCGGCGCGCGTTGCAACGTGCGTACGTCGAGCGGATGGAATACCTGATGACGCAGGAGATCCAGATCCCTGCGGCGCTCTTCGGGTTCGGCGGGTTCACCGCCGTGGACGTCTCGCAATCCGACATCCGGGCGCTCGTCCGTGGCGAGCTGGCCGCGCTGCTCAGCCAGACACGGTCCGCCGCGGGCCGGACGTCCGATCGAATGACCAGACTCCACCTCGAGGACATCGCGATTCGGATCGACCGGATCCTCGACCCCGAGGGGTAACGACAGCGGAGAGAAGAATGGGCCTGTTCGATTTCGTGAAGGACGCCGGGCGCAAGCTGTCCGGCGGGGACGACGGCGCGAAGGACGCGGCCGTCGCCGAATACATCGAGGAGAACCAGAAGGCGAACGCCCTCTGGCACATGGTCACCGACATGGGTCTGAAGGTCGACGACCTCCAGATCACCTTCGACGACGGCGTCGCGAAGGTCACCGGCACCGCCGAGTCGAGGGAGACCGCCGAGAAGGTCGTGCTCGCGATCGGAAACACCGAGGGGGTCGCCCGGGTGGACGACCGGCTCGCCTACCACAACCCGCAGCCGCCGTCGGTCTTCTACACCGTCGAGTCGGGGGATTCGCTGTCGAAGATCGCCCTCGAGCAGTACGGAAACGCGTCGAAGTACCCGTTGATCTTCGAGGCCAACAAGCCGATGCTCACCGACCCCGACCTGATCTATCCGGGGCAGGTGCTCCGCATCCCGCCGCTCGACGACTGACCGGTCGGGGGCGCCGCCAGCACGAGCGCGGCGGCAACGCGATGAGGAAGAGGGGGCCGCCGACCGACGACCCCCTCTTTCCTTTTTCGCTTGCTGCCCCCCTGACTAGAACCGGAGGCGCACGCCCAGCTGAGCCCGCCGCGTGTCGCCGAGACCGCTGCGGATCGTTCCGTCGAAGTTGAACAGCAGCGATCCCTGCGCCGTGTCGAGGAAGTTGTCGGCGTTCGTGACGTTGAACACCTCGAAGACCGGCTCGAGAACCTGACCGCTACCGAACCGGAACTCCTTCGAGATCCTGAGGTCCCAGGTGAAGTAGTCGTTCTCGCGACGCAGCGTGTTCCGCTGGATCACGCTCCCGTCGTCGCAGACCCGGTCGGCGGGCGCCGCGGCGCGCTCGCCCGCAGGCGGCGCGAACGGGTTGGCCGCCGTCGGTCCGCAGCTCTCCGACACCGGTGACGCCGAGGCGAACCGGACGATGTTGTTGAAGTAGACCTCCCAGGGGAGACGGAAGAGCGCGTAGCCGTTGAACTGGTGGCGGCGGTCGCGGTCCGACCAGCCGTATTCCGCCTCGAGGTTGTTGATGTCGGCGTAGCGCAGGGTGAACGGGTCGCGCTCGTTGTCGTCGTCCGACTTGTCGTACGCGAGCGTGTAGTTGGCCTCGAAGGTCATGCGCCCGTCCAGGGCCCCCTGACCCTTGAGACCGAGAGTGACCGCGTTGTACCGCGACCGCGCGTCGCTCTCCGTCACGTAGATGTTCCCGAGTCCGTTCCCGCCCGGCAGCGTCCCCGCCCCGAAGGGCGTTCCCAACCCGGGATCGTTTCCATTGAGGAATCGGAACAGGTTGTCCGTCCGCGCATGCTGATAGGTGATGCTCGCCGCGATGGACTGGCTCAGGAGCTTCTCCACGCCGCCGCTGAAGGACCACGTACGTGGCAGCTGCATATCGCGTGACGCCACCTGGACTTCGGGCAGGAACGGCGTGGCGGTCGACCCATCGATCAGCTCGCCGATCTCCGGCGGAGGACCGAGGATCGGCAGATTCTCGCTGTTCCGGAAGAGCGTCTGCTGGAAGGCGCCGTTCGTCGTGCGGTGCTGCGCGAACACCAGCATCGGGATCCGCGAGAAGTAGGAGCCCGCGTTCGCCCGAACGACCATGTCGCCATCGTCCTTCACGTCCCAGGCGAGCCCGAACCGCGGCTGGAAGTTGTTCAGGTCGTCCGGGATGGTACCGTCGGATGGGAACGCCGGATCGTCCAGGTAGGGCGCATAGAACGTATCCATCGGATCGATGAACACGTCGGGGTGCCACGTCCCCTCCCACCGCACGCCCATGTTGACCGTGAGGTTCGAGGCCGGCTTCCACGTGTCCTGGATGAAGAGCCCGAGCTCGGTGACCGAGAAGTCCTGCAACCCGAGCTGGTCCTCCGGCACGCCGGGGACGGTCGCGCTCTGGAGGTACAGGAGCACCGGCCCCGTGATCGTCGTCCCGGGCGGGCACACGCCCACGTTGCTGCTCGAGCCGTCCGAGCAGGTCACGTACTCGTTGCCCTGCGTCACGAAGTTCATGAACCCGTCGACGCTGTCGAAGATGTAGCGCCCGTTCGAGAACCCGATGAACTGCTGCTCGACCCCGGTCCGGTTGAACTCCACGCCGGCCTTGAAGAGGTGGTCGCCCATGAGCACCGTCAGGTTGTCGACGAGCTGGAGCCGCGTGTCGTAGCCCGGGTCGATCGGCAGGAAAAACGGCAGACCGACCCTGAACCCGTCGGCGAAATCCATCGCCACGTCCGGGAATGGCCCTCCCGCATCGCCCTCGAACTGCGGTACGCCGGGGGCGTCGCTCCCGACGAGGATCGGGCCGTCGTACGCGCGCGGACGGTCCTCCCGCGCATACTGGATGCGGAACTCGTTCGACAGGGTGTTCGAGAGCTGTGAGCGCAGACTCGCGTTGACCGCGTGCGAATAGTCCTCCTCCACACCGTTCGCGCTGAGCCCCCAGCTGTCGACATCGAACGTTCCGTTCACCTGCTGTGACCAGGTGTAGTTGTACTTGACCGACGCCTGGTGATCCTCGCTCAGGTTGAAGTCGAGCTTGGCGATCAGGGCCTTGTTGTCGTCGGTTCGCTCGATCGGCCCGAACTCGTTCTCGAACAGCCCGGGCCACTGCGTCTGGAGGAAGCTGTCCAGGGCGTCCAGGTTCGCCTGGTTCGCCACGACCCGGTTCTGTTGCTTCGTCTCCGTCATCTCCTGCTGATCGTACGCGACGAAGAAGAACGCCCTGTCGCGGACGATCGGGCCCCCGAGCGTGAACCCGAACTGGCTGCGGCCGAAGTCCGGCTTCCCTCCCCCGCGCTCGTCCGGGAACTCGGCCGAGATGCCGTCCCACTGACCGAAGTAGTGGACGGACCCGTCGAACTCGTTCGTGCCCGACTTCGTGATGACGTTGACGAACCCGCCGGCGGATCGGCCGAACTCGGCCGTCGCGCCCTGAGCGACGACGACCACCTCCTCGACCGCGTCCTGGTTGAACGTGAACGCGGGACGCTGACCGCCGCGCTGCTCGCCGAAGAACGGGTTGTTGAAGTCGGCCCCGTCCACGATGACGTTGTTGAAGATCCCGCGCTGTCCGGAGATGTTGAGCTCGTCGCCGTCCGGTCCCTGCGACACCTGCACACCCGGCGTGAGCCGGGTCAGGTCGAGGAAGTTCCGCCCGTTGTTCGGGAGGTTGTCGACGACCTCCTCCGAGAGGCGGACCGAAGAAGTGACGTCCTCGGGGTCCACCAGCGGGGCGCGCTCCCCGCTCACCGTGATCTCGGCGAGGGCCACCGGCTTGAATTCGAGCCGCAGGTCGATCGTCTCACCAACCCTGAGCACGAGCCCCTGGACCGACTCGTCGCCGAACTGACCGAGCGCCGTCGCCGTCACGTCGTACGTACCGAGCGGCAGCAGGGTGCGGACGAAGCGCCCCGAGGACGTGGTCAGCACCGTCACCGAGAGCCCCGTCTCGCGGTGCGAGATCTGTACGGCCGCCCCGGGCACCCCGTTTCCGGTCGGGTCGACCACGATCCCCCGGATCACGCCGGTCGTGGCCTCGGCCTGGGCGGCGAGGTCGGCGGCGGTGACGAAGGCTGCGGCGGTCAGGGCGAAGAGGGTCAAACAGGCGTGCAGTCCGAATCTCGAGCGGCGAATCGCTGAGTCCATGGGAGCTCCCTGTGGCATTGACCGTTCGCGGATCCCGTGGCGGGGACCCGTGTGGATGCTCGAACCACCGGGGCGGGACCGAGCCCGCGGAGTTCGGCAGGAGGTGGTCCGGCGTTGCCACCCTACGACGGCCGTAACGGACTAGCAACGGGTACGGTCGACGTCGTTACACAGCCGCGCGTGTCAGGAGGCCAGCGAGGCCAGAATCGCGGGGATGTCGGACGGGCTCGAGGCCGTATGGAGCGGCTCGACCGACCACGGCGCGTCGGGCACGGCCGTGCCGTACGCGGCTCCGATCGACACGACGCGCACGGCTCGCCCGGCCCGCGCATACCCCCGATCGGCCTCGCGCGCGCATTCGGCGTCCACGGGGTGGTCTCCGATGTACACGACGAGGCCCGCCGCGTCCCCGCACAGCATCTCGACGCAGGCCATGAGCCCGTCGGGGCTCGGTTTCTGCCGATCGGGCGGGACTTCGCCGCACCCGATGACCGCCCCGAAGGCATCCCGCATCCGCCCTTCGTCGAGGTTGGCCTCGATGTTGTCTCTCGTGTTGAGCGATACGATGCCTTGCGGGAGGTGCGAGAGCGTCTCGATCGTCTCTCGGACGCCCTCGAACCAGCGAGTCGGCGTGCCGTCGGCGAGCTGGAACTCGGTCCACAGCCGACCGGCGAGCCGGATCTGGTCGGGCTCCATCCCGAACTGCTCGGCATAGAACGTCTGCCAGTCGAGGGTCCGGTGCAGCGTGCGCTCGTAGGACTCGCGCCCGCGTAGCATCGGAAACTCGTCGGGGTGGCGCCCCGTGATGTGCGTCACGAGACGGCGGGTGACGGAGAGGTTGCGCGCGCCGGTGTCCACCAGCGTGTTGTCGAAATCCCAGATGACCGCATCGACCTGTCTCACCCGGCGATTCTACGTCCGCCCGGGGCCCGCTCCAAACGGGTCGTCGCGGGGACACGCCGGACCCCGGTGAAGCGCCGGGTTCAGGGCTGCGCCCCCGCGGTGGCCGGTCGAGCCCAGGCCGCCGTGCCGTCGGCTCTCGCGATGCGGTCGGGCGAAGGCGGCGCGGGCGAGATCGCGCGCTCGGCGAAGCGTTCCACCTCATCGAGGCCCCACCAGCACCACGTACGTGCGTCGACCGATACGACCACGAACGGGTGGGCGAGCCGCTCGGCCGTCCGGATGTCCGTCTCGGACAGGACGCACAGACGGCGCGCGTTCTTGTCCGTCGTACGATCCGATGGGTCCGCGCTGGCCAGCATGCCGGGGGGGTGGTTGTGCCACGAGGCGAGAGTCCCGCGCGGACAACGCTCGAACGAGGACCTCGTGGGCGTGGAGAGACGCGGGACCGGCATGACGAAGTCGTCGACGATCGCCCTGCGTCCCCGGACGCGTCCCTCGAGACACAGGACGATCTCCTGGTGCAGTCCCCCGGCCAGCGTCTGGAGCCGCGTGAGCAACTCGGGCTCGATCTCGAGCTCCTGCGGACGCGCGTTCAGCGACGTCCCGACCAGCACGGCGACGAGAGCCCCGCCGACCGCCGCGAACCGGACGAGCGATCCGGCGCGGCGTCGCGTCCGCACGCGTCGTCTGCGCCTGGTGGTCCCTGTCCGTCCCATCGCGACCCCGCCGCCGAGGGTGTGTCCCTCGTCGGGAGTGGCAGGTTCCGGGCCCCCGCAGACCCGGAACGCCCCGGGGGTCGCGACGAGCGGCATCCCATCCCGCGAGACCCCGAAATCCGCGTTTCGCGGGGGCATCCCTCGTCCCTGTGGGGGAGGGGTCCGTCGCGGCCGCGATGCGATCGACGGGGCGGGGGGATGCCCGCGCGTCGAAGAACGCCAGCGGATTCGGCAATCTGCGGGGGCGTCGGCGCTCAGGGGCCCGGGTAGAAAGACATGCCCAGAAGGCCCCGGACCTCGTGCGCCGCGGAGAGCGCGGCCGTCTCGAACGCCCGCCCGTAGTCGGCCTCGATCCGGACGCCGAGCACGCGGCCGACGGGGAGCTTGAGACCGAGGCCGCCCGTCGTGTAGGGCTGCCAGTTGGTGACTTCGTCGGCCGCGGCCCAGCGCCCGCCGCCGCCGAGCAGGAGGTAGACGCGCGGGCCGCGGGCGTTGCCGCTCAGGTGAAGCGAGATCGCCCCTTCGACCCGACCGGCGCTCGACGCACGCTCGGCGTCTTCGGCGTATGCGAAGCCTCCGCCTGCCTCCAGCAGGACCGCCGGGCTCAGATACCTTCCAGCGCGTATCCGGCTGAAGGGAACCTCGATGGTCGTCAGCCGGTCATCCTCCGCCGGCCACGACATCCAGAAAGAGGCGTCGACGCCGAGCTCCCAGACGGGGTGCCGAGTCTGCGCGAACCCGCCCACGGGGAGCGCGACGAGCGCGACGAGCGCGACCAGCACGACGACGGCCGCGCGACTCCGCTCGGACGAGTCGAGGACCGACTCGAGATCGTCCCCCCGCGTATCGCTCATGCCATCCCCGCCGTCGACAACCACGACACCCGCGAGACAGGTTAGTCGGGACGGAGAAAACTGCAAAGCGAGGAGCTCAATGACCGGTCTGTTACGCGTGCGCCGCGCCCTGCCGGGGGTCCTGCTGGCTCTCGGGGCGATCGACGGGGTCTCCGGACAATCCGGCGACCTTCGAGGACCGCCGCGCGACGGCCCCGTCGACGTCTCGATCGGGTTCTACGTGGTAGACATCGTCGACCTGAACATGGACGAGAAGACGTTCGAGTTCGAGGGCATCCTGTCGGCGCGGTGGTCCGACACGCGACTGGCCTTCGATCCCGTCGAGGTCGGCACCGACGAGAAGATCTACCAGGGCCACTACCAGTTCGCGGAGGTCTTCGACGGGTGGTGGCCGCCACTCGTTCTCCGGAACGAGTCGGGCCGATACGAGAGCCAGGGCGTCCTGCTGCGCGTGTCGCCCGAGGGCGATGTCACCCTCGTCGAGGAGGTCCAGGCCGTCGCCGAGCTCGCGATGGACCTGCGCCGCGTGCCGTTCGACCGACAGCGCCTCACCGCCGAGTTCGAGGTTCTCGGCTACGGAGAGGATCAGGTCGTCCTGCATATCGACGAGGAGCGCACCGGGGTCGGCGAGACCACGCTCACCCAGTGGACCCTGTCGCCCGTCGAAAGCTCGACGGAGGCTCGCGACCCCGCCTACCTCCGCGACGGGGCGCCGTCCGTATCCGCGGCGATCTTCGCCGTCCCCGCGGCGCGGCGGCCCCAGTACCTCCTGCGGCTCGTCTTCCTGCCGATCGCGATCTTCGTCGCCCTTTCCTGGTCCGTCTTCTGGATGGACCGCGAATCGCTGGGCAGCCGCATGGATATCACCTTCATCGCGATCCTCACCGTCGTCGCCTTCCAGATCGTCGTGGCCGACCAGTTCCCGCGGATCTCGTACTTCACGATCATGAGCTCTTTCATGTTCACGACGTACATGACGCTCGGCGCCAGCGTGGTCGTGAACCTCCGGGTCAACGCCCTCGACCGCTCGGGCCGCGTCGAGGCCGGAAACCGTCTCGACTACCGCTGCCGGTGGGTGTTCCCGCTCGGCTACGTGGCGCTCATCGGGCTGATCGTGGCCTACTACTTCATCCGCTACTGAGGGCGAGGATGGGCCCGCCAGGGATCGAACCTGTTCCCTGGGGATTATGCGTCCCCTGCTCTACCCGATTGAGCTCCGGGCCCGCGCGGGGCGCCGGCCGGCCGGCGCCGCGGCGCGAATATAGCCCGGCGCGCCGCGGCCCACGACGCCCGGGGGTCCTCGGGCGTAGAATCAGCTTCGAGACGACCGAGATCTTCCACATGGAGGCGAGCCGACCGTGATCTCGCGGCGCGAGCCGGCGCTCCCGACGTTTTTCGTCATCGGTGCGGCCAAGTGCGGCACGACCTCCCTGCACGCGTACCTGCACCGCCACCCGGAGATCGGGATGTCCCGGGTGAAGGAACCCCGCTACTTCTCGCGTGCCGACCTTTCGGCGCGTGACCTCCGTACGTACATGGCCCTCTTCGACGCCCGGTTTCGCGTGCGGGGAGAATCGTCGGTCGGCTATTCGGTGGCGCCGCACCGCGACGGCGTGCCCGGGCGCATCCGGGCCACGGTCCCGGACGCACGGATCGTCTACCTCGTGCGCGACCCCGTCGAGCGCTTCGTGACCGACCACGTCCACCGAACGGCCCGCGGGCGCGAGAACCGGTCGCTGGCGAAGGCCGCGCGGTCCGCGGCCGGGTCCTGGCCCGGCGACCGGGGCCGCTACGCGTTCCAGCTGGCACCCTACCTGGATCGGTTCGACCGACACCGCGTCCACGTCATCGTGAGCGAGCGACTCGATAAATACAGGCGGGACACGCTCGCCCGGCTGTTCGCGTTTCTCGACGTCGACCCCGACGTGTGGGACCCCGCGTTCGAGCACAGGCATCATGAATCGCGGCACCACCGCCGGAAGGGAGCGTTCGGGCTCATGCTCCAGCGAGTCGGGAACTCGGGCGTCGCTTCCCTCTTCCCGGCCGACGCGCGGCACCGCGTCGGCCGCGTCCTCTACGGGCCGTTCTCGCGTCCCATCGAGCGGCCCACCCTCGACCCCGAGACGCGGGCGATCCTGGTCGACTTCTATCGGGACGACGTGGCCGAGCTTCGCGCCCTACTCGACGACCCGCTCCCCGAGTGGAGTCTCTGACGGGGAGGCGAGGTCATCCGACCCGTCGGCGGGCCCGTAGAGGGAGCTGAGCGGCTTCCACCACTTGAAGGGCTCGGGGTTCTCGTGGATGAGCCGGAGGAGAAGCCCCATGAGCACCCCGGCCAGGACGCCGACCGAGCCCGCAGTCGACCCGGCCACGAGCGGCGAAAGGGTCGGGAGACCCTGAAGCACACCGATCCACGCCAGCGAACACACCGTCGCGGCCCGCGGGGCACCCCAGATACCGAGCGGTGTCGCGATGAGCAGCATCCACGTGAAGTCGACCGGTGGCGGCGGGCGGCGGGCGAGGAACCGCGGAAACATCAGAAACCCCCAGCCGCGCCCGGTCGAGACCCTGAGCTCGTGCGGTCCGGGGGCCGCGGGAAGCCCTGGCGCGGCGGTCGCGCCCTCGTGGTCCACGACGATTCCCTCCCCGATCGCTCGCACGCGCAGCGCGATCGTGTCGCCTTCGGCCCACGCGGCCGCCCCGCGGTACCACCGCGCGAGTGGGCGATCGAGGCGTAGCGCCATCCCGTTCGTCCGATAGCGGACCGCGATGTCGAGGTGGTCGAGCACGATCGCGAAGAGCTCCTCCCCCCCAGCCCCGCGATCCAGCACGGCGAGCGGCACGATCCCCTCGGAAGGAGGTCCGGCTTCGACCAGCACGTCGATTTCCGCCCCCTCGTCGATCCGCGCGAGGCTCTCGCCGTCCGGCAGGTCTCCCTCCGCGAGGGCCCGGCCGTCCACGCGCAGCTCGAGGACTCGTCCGCCGTACCGCGTCCCCCAGTCGGTGACCGGTGTGAAGACGAGCCGCGGACCGGGGTCGGCGATCGCGGGGCCGAGAAGCCACGCCTGCGAAACCAGACCGAGGGTGCCGAGGGCGCCCCACGTCCACGTCCGGCGGCGGGCGGCGAGGCGGTCGGCCGGGTCGAGCAGCCGGTAGCGCCAGGTGTAGAGGAGGACGCCGAAGCACGCGCCGAGCCCGTTGTAGATCACGTCGCCGAGACCCGGATACCGGTTCGGAACGACGAACTGCGCCAGCTCGATCCCGATGGAGGAGACGCACCCGACGACGAGCGCGACGCGCGCCGGGAGCCCGAGCGCGCCGAGGGCGATCCCGAAGGGGACGAACAGGGCCACGTTGAGCAGGGCGTCGGACGCCCCCCGCCACCCGCAGACGACGCACCAGACCGAGATCGGTTCGCGCGGGGCGGCCGGCCCCGGCGAGAGGGTGAGGACGAGGATCGGAAGGAGGGTGATCGCGAGCGCGATCCGCCGCCGTCGGCCCTCCCGGCTCACGTTCGGCTGCTCCAGGCCCAACTCAGATCGTCCCGAACAGCCGATCTCCGGCGTCGCCCAGCCCGGGCAGGATGTACCCGTGGTCGTTCAGCTCGCGGTCGAAGGCCGCGGTGTACACCGACACGTCCGGGTGATCCTCTCCCAGACGCCGCACCCCCTCGGGCGCGGCCACGATGCACATCAGCCGGATCCACCGCGCGCCCGCGTCCTTCAGGTAGGAGATGGCGGCGCTCGCGGAGCCCCCCGTCGCCAGCATCGGGTCGGTCACGATGAAGTACCGGTCTTCGGGCCCCGGCGGGATCTTGAAGTAGTAGTCGATCGGCTCGAGGGTGTCGTGCTCGCGCTGGAGACCGATGTGCCCGACCCGCATCGTCGGGAGGAGCCGCATCACGCCTTCCACCATCCCGAGACCGGCGCGCAGGATCGGGACGAGCGTCATCCTGTCGCCGGCGAGGCGCGCTCCGTCGGTCCGCTCGAGCGGCGTATCGACCTCGCACGGCTCCACCGGGATGTCGGCCGTGACCTCGTAGGCCATCAGCATCGCGATCTCGTCGACGAGCTCCTTGAAGAGCTTCTTTCCGGTCGCGGTGTCCCTCAGGAGCGTGATCTTGTGGGACAGAAGCGGGTGGTCGAAGACGCAGAGGTTCGGGAACTCGGGGTGCCGTCTCGCGGTCATGTGTCGGGTGGGAGCCGGCTACCAGTTCTTCTCGACGACCGGTTCCTTGAACCGGTTGCGGCCCATCACGCGATCGCGGATCGAGGCCTCCGCCTCCCCCGCCTGATCGAGCAAGGCCTGCGCCTGCTCGGGCGTGAGCATCTGGTCCTCGCCCTGGCTCCCCGACGGCGCACCGCCCGCGCCGGCACCGCCCTGCTGGTCGGCCTGCCCACCCTGGGAGCCATCGCCGCCGGACTGCTCGTCCTCCTCGAGCCACCGATCGACGAGCTCGAGGTTCCAGCGGGCGTCGCCATCGTCGGGTCGCGAGCGCAGGACCTCCCGAAACGCCTGACGCGCGGCGATCAGCGCCGAGCGTCGGGCCGTGGGATCCTGCTGCGCGAACTTCCCGTCGAAGGCGCTGCTCAACCCGAAGTTGTAATGCCCGCTCTCGCGGACGACTGGCCGGTCGCTGCGGAGCGCGTTCTGGAGCGGCGTCTGGGCCTCGCTCACCTGACCCTCGAGGAGAAGCGCGGTCCCCAGGTTGTACTGGTCGATCGGGCGGTCGGAAGACTCGGCCGCGCGTCGGTATCGCTCGAGCACCTCCGACTCGGCGGCGGGCGGCCCGTCGACGGGGGCGGCCGGCTCCTGGACGGGGGCAGCCTGGCTGGCCGCGCCGGCGACGCACACGACGGCGAGCGCCGCGATGCCCAGGCGTCGCGTCGTCACGCTGTCGTACCGTCGTCTCGCTCTATCGTCCCTCATCGACTCCTACCCACGCGGGAGAAGGAAACCTTCCCCCCACAGACTCGCGAATGCGAGCACCAGGAGGAAGCCCACCGCGGCATCGCCCGTGTTCGGCAAGGGTCCCGCGTCGCCGACCGAGATCTCGCGCTCGATCGCGTCCACGCCGCTCGCCCCGTTCACGTACCTCCCGCCGGTGGCCGCCGCGATCTCCTGCAAGACACCTTCCTCGAGCCGCGTGATCACGGTCTCACCGTCCGGTCCCTGAAGATACGCGGTCCCGCGCCGGCGGCGCAGCGCCGTGTTCGGGTCGAGCGAGGCGTCGCGCGTGAGCGGGATCTGACCGCCTTGCGCGGTACCGAGCCCTACCGCGTGTACCCGGATGCCGGCCTCTCGGGCCCGGTCGATGGCGTCCTGAACCGGCTGACCGGCGGTCTCCTCCCCATCCGAGAACAGGACGATCGCCTTCCTCGCCTCGTCGTCGCCGCCCGCCAGCAGATCGATGGCCTGCGTGAGACCGGCGGCGAGCGACGACCCGCCGAGCCCGACCGCGGCGGGACGGACACCGTCGACGAACATCTGCACGGCGTTCACGTCGGTCGTGAGCGGCGAGAGCACGTATGCGCGGCCCGCGAAGTAAACGACCCCGATGCGACCGGTCACGCGGGTCGCGAGCCGTGCTGCCAGCTCGCGCTCCACAGTGAGGCGATCGGGCTCGAGGTCCTCGGCGAGCATCGAGTTCGACGCGTCGAGCAGGAAGATCGTCTCGACCCCCTCCGGATCGGTCCGGCGGCTCTCCGCGCCTCCCGAGCGGCTCGCGAGCGCGAGGGCCCACACCCCGAGCCCGAGAAGCGCGAGCCGGGCGATGCCGACCGCCGAGGCCGGCAGACGCACGTATCGTCTGAGCAGGCCCTCCTCGGCGAGAGCCTCCCGCTCCGTCGCCGAGCGTCGGGTTGCCGCAAGCCGCAACGCAACCGCTCCGAGCGCCAGCAGCACCGCGAGAAGGAGCGCCGACATGGTCAGGCCCACACGCGACGCGACCGCGTCGCCGTCATCAGCAACTCGATGAGGATGAGCGCCAGCGCGGCGAACAGCAGCTCGCGCCGCAGCCCGACCCGTTCCTCGGTGCGAACCTCCTTGATCGGCGTCGTCTCGAGCTCGTTGATCCGGTCGTAGATCCGGGTCAGCCCCTCCGGGTCCGTGGCGCGGAAGTACAGCCCCCCGGTCTGGGTCGCGACCCGCTCGAGCAGCTCATCGTTCACGTGGACCCGGACGTTCGCGTACTGGTATCCGAACGCCGTGCGGGCGACCGGCACCGGCGCAACGCCGTCGCGGCCCACCCCGATCGTATAGACGCGGATGCCGAGAGATGCCGCCGCGGCCGCCGCGTCCTCGGGGGAGATACTGCCGCTGTTGTTGTCGCCGTCGGTGAGAAGGACGACGATCCGTGACTCGGGCTCGAGATCGCGCAGGCGGTTCGCCGCCGTCGCGAGGGCCACGCCGATCGCGGTGCCGTCGCGCAATTGCCCCGCCTCGAGCCGCTCGACCGCGCTCTCGACGACCGCGTGGTCGAGGGTTCCCGGTACCATCGTCAGGGCCTCGCCGGCGAACGCGACGAGACCGATCCAGTCGGCCTCGCGCCCCTCGACGAACCGGACCACCTCACGCTTGGCGACCTCGATCCGGTTGTCAGGCCGGAAGTCCTCGGCGAGCATCGAGCTCGAGATGTCGACCGCGAGAACGATGGCGACGCCCTCGCGCTCGGACTCGACCCGCTCCCACACGCGGACGGGGTGGACGAGCGCGATCGCGACGAGCGCCAGGCTGGTCGAGCGCAGCACCGTCGGAGCGAACCACCAGAACCGGCGGATCGGGCGTCCGGTCGCCAGCCTCCCGGGCGAGGGGTACGGCAGACGCACGCGGGTCCGCCGCATGACCCACCATCCGAGGGGGATGAGGAGGAGGAGCGCCAGGAACGGCCAGCCGTCGAGCGAGAATCCGGTCACGCGGACCCTCCCGACCCGGCGGGCGCGGCTGGCCCGGGCGCGGTGGCCGGGGCGCCGGCGACGTCCTCATCGCGGGGGAGCTCCGAGCGTATGAAGGCGATGCACGCGTCGATCGCGGACTCGGGTCCACCGGGACGCGCCCTCAGGTGAGCGAAACGGATGAAGAGGGAGGCCCGCAGCGCGCCCAGGAGGTCGCCCCCGACCCCGAGCCCGAGAAGGCTCCGGTTCGGCGCCCACCGCCGCGTGGCGCGCGCGTACCGACGCAGGATCTGCTCGTATCGGTCGTAGAAGGCGCCGACCGTCAGGTCTCCGGCGTTCCAGCGCTCGCGGAGACGCTCGAGATCGCGGATCGCCGCCTCGCCCGGTCCGGCGGGACCCGCGATGGGCTGTGGGGCGCGCCGGCGGCGCAGCCACAGCCAGGCGCCGATCGCGGCGGCGGCGAGCACGAGGAGGATCCACCACGGGAAGCTCCGGACGCGCAGGAAGGGACGCGCCGACCGGAGCTCGAGATCCGACGCGTCGGACGGCAGGACGGATCGCACGACGACGACCGGCGCGACGATCGTGATGTCGAACTCCTGTCCACCCGCCGGGACGATCCGCGCCTCGACCGGCGGGATCTCGAGCGAGTCGGCCGACCACGCCGAGAGCGTATAGGTCGCCCGCCAAGCCAGCCCGTCGTTCTCCGACCCGACCTGTACGGCGTCGCGCTGCTCGATGTCCTCCGGCAACGGGAGCACCGCGGGGAATCTGACTTCGCCGGCCGACGGGAGCTCGACCCACAGGTCGAGCGTGAATCGGTCGCCCACACCGATCGAGTCGGGTGTCAGCGAGGCCGCGACGCGGGGGTTCGGCGACTGCGCGGCGAGCGCGGCGTCGCCCTCTCCGCCGCCCAACGGCGCGCCACACAGAGCCGCCAGAGCGCCGAGCGCCGGGGCGATCGCGCGCAATCCCGGTCGACGCATCAGCTCTTCCGCCGTCGTCCGCGGGCCGCGAAGAACCCGGCGAGCACCGGCTCGTACGGGCGGTCCGTCCGGATCGGGATGTGATCGACCCTGCACTGCGCGAACAGCCGCTCGAGCGCCGCCGCGTCGGCCGCCGCCTGTCCCTCGAAGGAGGCGCGCACGTACGGGTCCGACAGATCGACGATGGCCCGGTCGCCGGTCTCGGGGTCCTCGATCTCCACCCACCCCGACTCGGGGATCGTGATCTCGGCCCGATCGCGGATGTCGACGGCGATCACATCGTGACGGGCGGCCAGCGACAGCAGAGGCTGCGCGAGCCCCTCGACCCCGATGTAGTCGGAGATCACGAACACGAGCGAGCGCACGCTGAGGAGACGCGAGGCGGCCGACAGTGCGAGATGGATGTCGGTGCCCCTGCCCTGGGGTCTGCACGTCACGAGATCGTAGAGCAGCCGGAGGTTCCGGTTCCTCCCTCGTCTCGGCCGGATGAAGCGCTCGATTCGGTCGGTGAAGATCAGCAGCCCGACCCGGTCGCCGCTCCGCATCGCGGCCAGCGCCAGGATCGAGGCGATCTCGGTCGCCAGATCGCGCTTGAGACTGCCGTGGGTCCCGAAATCGTTGGAGGACGACAGATCGACCACGAGCAGGACCGCCAGCTCGCGCTCCTCGACGAAGCGCTTCACGTAGGGTCGCCGCATCCGGGCGGTCACCTTCCAGTCGATGGCCTGGAACGGATCGCCGGGCTGGTAGGCGCGGACCTCGGAGAACTCGATGCCCTGTCCGCGGAAGATCGACTCGTACTGCCCGAGGGCGGCGCTGTCCATGAGCCGCCGGCTCTTGAGCTCGAGACGTCGGACCTCGCGCAGGGCCGCGAGGCGCTCGTCGCTACGCTCCTCCGCCCGAGGCCGCCAGAGGAGGTCGAGAACGCTCACGGCACGGGCACGGTCTCCAGGAGTCGATCCAGAATCGCCTCCGAGTCGACACCCTCCGCCTCGGCCTGGAAGGTGAGGACGAGCCGATGCCGCAGAACGGCGCGCGCGATCTCCTGGACGTCCTCGGGGACGACGAAGCCGCGCCCGTCGAAGAACGCCATCGCGCGGGCCGCACGAGCGAGGTAGATCGTCGCGCGCGGAGACCCGCCGAACTCGATCCACTGCGTGAGATCCGCGAGCCCTGCCCCGGCGGGATCGCGCGTCGCCGTCACCAGCCCGAGGATGTAGTCCTCGACCCGCTCGTCGAGATACACCGTCGACAGGAGCGCGCGCGCGGCGAGGATCTCATCGGGCTCGGCCACCGGGTCGACCGGCGGCAAGTCCTCGGCGACCATCAGCCGCATGATCTCGCGCTCCTCGTCGCGCGAGGGGTAGTCGACACGGACCTTGAACATGAACCGGTCGACCTG
>JAWWCR010000013.1:0-48507 GCA_033720355.1 Gemmatimonadota bacterium | reverse complement strand
CGGCCGCATTCGAGGTCAACCCGGAGTCGCCGCCCGCCCACCAGTTCTACACGTACTACCAGCTCGAGGAGCTGGGCGATTCGCGAGGGGCCATGCTGCGGCTGCTCGAACGGGTCCGGGAGGTCTCGTCGTCGGCCGAGCTGTGGGCCGGTCTGGTCCCGGCGTGTCGCTTCCTCGGGCTCTACCGGGCGTCGCTGGCCGCGCACGCTCGGGCCCGGGCTCTCGATCCGCGTATCGAGACCAGCGTGCACTTCACCCACCTCCAGCTGGCCGAGTGGGACCTCGCCGTCGCGGCATCTCCGCGCATGGACCCCGTCTTCGCCGGTCTCCCGCTGGCGCTCCGGGGGCGCGAGGACGAGGCGCTCGCGGTGGTGGACGAGACGCGCGACCAGGGGTTCGAGGGGGCCTCGAAGCTGTTCGTGGGGAGTGTCGTCGACGCGATCCGGGGACGGCGCGAGGCCGCCGAGCGCCACGTTCGCGAGGCGGTCGGGATGGGATTGCGGGACCCCGAGGCGATGTTCTTCTTCGCGCGCGTCGCCGGTCGCGTGGGGGCCACGGATCTGGGACTCGACCTGATCGACCGGTCCATCGACCGGGGGTATTTCTGCGTAGCGGGGCTCGACCGGGATCCCTGGGTGGGCCGCCTCGCCGGACACCCGCGGTTCGAGGGGGCTCGCCAGCGCGCCGCCGAGGGCCGACGCGACGCGGTACGCGCGTTCGGCGAGGCGGGCGGCGAGGCGATCCTCGGGGTCGAGGAGTCGGGCGAGGAGATCTGACGCCGACGACGCAACCGTCGGACGTCCGCCCGGGTCTCAATGGGGGACCCCCGACCGGAGCTTCCATGCCTTGTCCGACATGCGCCACCCGCCGCCTCGCCGTGCTTCCGGGAGTCGTCCTCGTCCTCGGCTGCGCCAACGGGATGGGGTCTGACTCGCCCGGCTGGAGCGGGACGGTCGACACGCTCGCCTCGGGGCAGATCGTCGTCTCGAATCCGCGGACCGGCGTGTGGGGCGAGGGCGAGGGGTGGACCGTCACCGAGGACCTGAGGATCGGTGCCGTCGACGACCCGGGGCCGTATCAGCTCGGTCGCGTGATCGCGCTCGACGTCGACGGCCACGGACGGATATGGGCGCTCGATGCCCAGGCGAATGTGATCCGCGTCTTCGCGCGCGACGGGCACCACGTGCGGACGGTGGGCCGAGAGGGCGGGGGGCCGGGCGAATTCGCGGGGCCCGCGCACATGGAGTTCGGCCCCGACGGCAGGCTCCGGGTGCCCGACCCGCAGAACAACCGCATCTCGGTCATCGACACGACCGGTGCGTTCGTCGACTCGAGACGCATGGAGGGCGGGTTCTTCGTGTCGCCGTGGCCCGGCGGGTTCGACCGCGACGGCTTCTACTACTCGCCGATCCCCTTCGACTACGGGGACGGCGAGTTCGGGCTCGCGCTGGTCAGGCTCGACCGCGACTTCACCCCCGTGGACACGATCCCGGACCTGCGAAGTCCCCTCACGCGTGACGCCTTCGAGGTACGCGACGGAGAGGGCGGCGGACTCATCGCATCGGTGCCATACAGCCCGGGGTTCCGCACCGCGCGCTCGCCGGGCGGCACGACATGGGGGCTCCTCACCGGCCCGTACCGGTTCTTCGAGGTCGACGCCGACGGCGACACGGTCCTGAGCGTCGAGGTCTCCTTCGACCCGCTCCCCGTGACGGCCGCCGACCGAGAGGCTGCCGTCGAGGAGCTGTCGTGGTTCACCGACCAGGGCGGGCGCGTCGATCCCTCGCGGATCCCCGACACGAAGCCGGCCGCGTGGAGTCTCTTCATCGATGACGCGGACCACGTCTGGGTGGACCGGGTGACCTCGAACCCGGGCGGACGGGACTTCGACGTCTTCGACCCGGCGGGCCGGCTGCTCGGCCGCGTGACCCTGCCGTGGCCCCTCGGGAGCGTCAGACTGGTCATCGGCGACCGGATCTACGGCGTGACGAGCGACGAGCTCGGGGTCCAGTACATCGTGCGCGGGACGATCCACCGCGGGGGCTGACCGGGCCCGGCGTGGAGCTTGCCCCCCCGGGGCGGCATGATCACGAAGCGGCGGTTGGGGAGCCCCCGAGGCCCCCGCGGCAGGACAGTTCTTGCACACCTCTTCACCCTTTGCACGGTTCCGGCAGTCGCGGGGTGCTCGTCGGATGGGGGCCCCATCGCTCCGCCACCACCGCCGGGCGGCGACGGCGTGGAGCTGAACGGCGACCTGACGGGGCGGCAGCTGTTCCCGGCCGACAACTGGTGGAACCTCGACATCTCCGGCGCCCCGGTCGACCCGCAGTCGAGCGCGTTCATCGCCTTCATCGGGGCGGACGACCGTCTGCACCCCGACTTCGGGCCGCCGCCCTACGGCATCCCGTACGTGGTCGTCGGGGCCGACCAGCCGCGGGTCGACGTGACCTTCGATCCGTACGGCGCCGAGAGCGACACGGGCGCTCCGGGTGGAGCCGCCGGGTATCCGATCCCCGATGAGGCGCGCACGCTCGCCGGATACATCGAGGGGGCCCAGCCCGGTGGCGGCGCCGACGGCGACCGTCACCTGCTGATCGTCGATCGCGACCGGTGGCTGCTCTACGAGACGTGGGCGACCCGGTACGAGCCGGGCATCGGGTGGACGGCCGGCTCGGGGGCCGTGTTCGACCTCGCCACGAACGATCGGCGCCCCGACGGGTGGACGTCGGCCGACGCCGCCGGGCTCGCGGTCCTGCCGGGACTCGTGCGGGCCGACGAGGTGTTCGGCGCGGCCGAGATCCGACACGCGTTCCGCTTCACCGTGCGATCCACCGACGGGTACGTGTGGCCGGCCTCGCACCGGGCCGGCTCGACGCCCGGCGCCCTCCCGATGGGAGCGCGGTTGCGGCTGAAGTCGTCCGTCGACCTGTCCTCCTACGGACCCGAGGTCCGGAAGATCTTCCGCGCCATGCAGCGGTACGGGCTGATCGTCACGGACAACGGCAGCGACATGTTCATCCAGGGCACGATGGACGCCCGTTGGGACAACGACATCCTCAACCCCGCGTTCCGATCGCTCAGAGCGTCGGACTTCGAGGTGATCGAGCTGGGCTGGAGACCCTGACCACCACTCGCCGTCGTCGGGTGACCCGCGGCCCGGTCAGGCCCGCTCGCGGATCACCTTCGTCGTCACGCCGATCAGGAAGAGCGGCCAGATCGCCCAGTGCAGGATGAACAGCAGGAACGCGTAGTCCTCCGGAGTCACCCAGTCGAGCGCGGCGCGACGCCCTCCGGGGAGGCGCAGGTGCAGCCTGCTGATCGACGGCTCCCACCGATCGCGCGCCGTGATCGGGACGATCGGTCCACATGGAAAGAGGCAGCAGCGCGGCGCCGAGGATCAGCGGTTTGAAGCTCTTCGTCCCCCAGCCGATCGTCAGCCCGAGGAAGCGCGACCCCGCGCGTCGCCGTGCGGCGGCGAGACGCTGTCTGAGCGACCCCGCGGTTCCACCCGAGTCCTCGGAGGATTCGCTCAGAATTCGCTCCTGGAGCGCCCGGAACACCTCGTCGGCCCAGGCGTCGTTCCGGAGGACGCGCTCGACGCCCAGATAGGTCGAGCGCCGCAGCGGCTTCGAGGACTGCAGAAACGCCGCGCAGAAACTCGAACCTGTTCTGCGCCATCTCCATCACGCTCCCGACCATCTCGACGGCCGGGTTCGTCAGCATGCCGGCCACGCTTCGGACGTCGGGGTCGGGCGACGGCGCCATCTCCTCGCTCACGAGCTCCACGAACTTCTCGGCGGGGAGGTTGAGCAGCCGTCTGAGCTCGGTGAGGTTGCACGTCCCTTCGGGGCGCGAGACCGCGATGTGCTGGATGAGCCCGGTGATCCCCATCGGGTCGAGCAGGATGATCTCCTGGCCGAGCTCGCGGCGGCGCTCGGCCGTCACGGCGTAACTCTCTCCCTTCGGTCGTTACGCGTAGCGGCAGCGAGGTACTCCGAGTCCAAGCCGATCCTCCACACCGGCGGGCACCTGATGACGATCGCCCGACGATCGTGATCGATCCCCGTCGCGCGTATTCCGTCGATGTCGGGGTCCGCCCCGGTTGGCGGGCAACCAGTCGTCGGGCCTGCGTATCTACTATAAAACCAGTAGGTTGTCCCGGAGGC
Organism: Gemmatimonadota bacterium; assembly: GCA_033720355.1. Taxonomy (GTDB): domain Bacteria; phylum Gemmatimonadota; class Gemmatimonadetes; order Palauibacterales; family Palauibacteraceae; genus Palauibacter. Next base: position 44,341 of record JAWWCR010000013.1, on the reverse strand, counting down.
GGTCGCCCCCGGGTTCACGGGAGAAGGGTTTCGGACCATGTGCAGAAGGTGCGCGAAGCGTTCACGCTGGAAGGCCCGGCGGGTCGGCGCGGGGCCCGGTCGGGTCTTCGCGGGACGCGTCCTGGCCGCGGCCGTCTCCGGGGTTCTGGTCGCCTGCGGTCCGGCGGTCGACCCGGACGGTGGGGGTGAGGCGAGTCTGCCGACGTGGACCGTCGACACCGCCTTCGCGCTCGACCTCGAGGGCGGGGAGGCCGGATTCGGGAGGATCGCGGGCGTCGCGGTACTCGGAAACGGGGCCATCGCCGTCGGCGATGCGCACCACCGGCACGTCCTGATCTATCCATCGGGCGATCAGGCGCCCCCCGGGGCGGCCCCGCCTCCGACGCCGGTCGGGCGGAGGGGCGAGGGTCCGGGAGAGTTCGAGTCGATCGACGCCCTGTGGCCGGTGGGGCGCGACAGTGTCGCGGTGTGGGATGGCCGGCTGTTGCGGTACACGGTGGTCGCGGTGGATGGGGGCGTGGGCCGAAGCGTGACGCTACGCCCCACCGGAGAGCGTTCCCGCCCAACGCCGCTCGGTTTCGGGCCGGGGGGGCGGCTGGTCGCCGTGAACGACCCGCGCGGCCTGCTCGAGGATGAGAGCTACCGGCCCACGCTCGAGCTCCTCACGTTCGACGCGGACGGACGACCCTCGTCCCCGACCGCCACCTTCCCGGGCCCCGAGATGTGGAACTGGGTGTGGGAGATGGGCGTCACCCCGTCGCTGGTCCCGTTCGGTCGTCCCACCGTGTTCACCCTCCGGGGCTCCGACGTCCTCGTGGGGACGAACGACGAATACTCGATCGAGCGCTTCTCGCTCGACGGCATCACCAGCCGCCACGTCGAGCTCGAGCGGAGCCCGCGCGAGCTGACGGGCGAGCGGATCGAAGCCTATCGGGCCGCCGAGCGCGAGCGCGCGCTCTCGGGCTCGTCGCCGAAGGGCAACGACGACGTGTTCGCGGTGATGGCCGACGAGGCGCCGTATCCCGAGACCCTGCCGCATTACGACAGGCTGCTTGTCGACGGGGCGGGGAACCTCTGGGTTCGCGACTACGTGGTCGACGAGGATGCGCCGTCGACCTGGATCGTCTTCGACCGCGACGGCGCGCCACGCGCCCGCGCCGAGCTCCCGGCGGGCTTCACCCCCGCGGTGCTCGACTCCGGACGCGTGATCGGCGTCTGGCGCGATGTCTTCGACGTCGAGACGGTCCGGGTGTATCGGCTGGAGACGTCGGCTACCTGAGGCGTCCGATCAGCCGTACGAGCGCCTCCACTTCGGGCTCGAGAGCGGCCTCGATGGCCTCCGCGCGCCGGTCCGCATCGAGCTCCTCGATCTCGCGCTCGACCGCCGCCACCTTCGCGTCGAGGTCGTACGCCTCGAGCTCGGCCTCGATCTCCGCAATCCGCACATCCGCATCCACCTCCTCGATGTCGGCCTCGAGCGCCGTCACCCTCACATCCGCCTCGTGAGCCTCGATCGTCGCCTCGAGCTCGGCGATCCGTTGCTCGAGCCCGTCGATCTCGGCGTCGAGGTCACGACGCGTGTTCTCGGACGAGGTCGCCTGGCGCGCCGACTCGAGCCGGGAGATCTGGCCACGGTAGCTGGCGATCTGCCCGCGGATGCTCGCTACCCGCCCCCGGGCCGACGCGACGCGCCCGTTGGCGCTCGCGACCTTGCCGCGCTCGGACGCGATGGACCCCCGCATACTCGCGACGTGACCGCGGTAGGAGGCGATCCGTCCCCTGAGGCTCGCCTGCTCGCCGCGGAGCCGCGCCGCCTGAGAGAATCCGCCCAGAACCCTGAGCATCCGATCGCGCCACTCGGCCGCATCGTCGTCGAAGGGGCGGCTCTCGCCGTCGACGCTCCAGACGTGGTCGAGCCCGCCGGATCCCCGAGTGATGAGCAGCCGGTGCAGGGCGTGCTCCTCAGACTCGAGGACGACCCAGCTGTCCGCGTCGCCGATCGACTCGATCCGGGAGAGATCGTCCGACAGCTCGACGTCGCCGTGCATCCGCACGCAGATCCGCAGGTCGTCGATATACCGCTGCACGATCCGGTCGCCGTTGTGACGACCCGACATCTCCCGGCGGTCACCCGAGTCGCGGATGTTTCCGACGAAGCTGCCGCTCATTCCGCGGACGCTGCACGCGGCCTCCTGGACCGCCACGACGGCCGGTTCGGGGAGGGCCACCGGCCCGACGTCGACCGACGGCGCGGCGATGACCGACGGCATGGGGCCGGCCGAAGGCTCGGCGCGCACGGCCGGTCCGACATTGGCCGACGGCTCGGCGGGCACGACCGGCGCGACGCTGCCCGAAGGCTCGGCGGGCACCACCGGCGCCGCCCGATCCTGCGGCACGGCGTCGGGGGCTTCTCGCGCCACGGGGCGGGCGACCGCCGCGGACGCGCCGAGCGAGGCCAGCGCGATCACGGCGATGCCGGTCAGCGCCCGGCTGTGACCGGGACGTCTCGGATCCAGTATGGACATCAGTCGGGTCTCCAACTGCGAGGGTTGAATCATCGCGAGGGCGGGGCTGCTCGAGCCCGTCGACTCCGCCTCGTGAGAGAGATCGAGAAGACAGCGCGCATAGCGCGAGGCGCGCGTTCCCGTGGCGAGCACGCGTTCGTCGCACGCCAGCTCGCGGGTGAGGGCCGCCCTGCGCGACGCGATCCACGCGAGCGGGTGGAACCAGTAGATCGCCAGCGCGACACGCTCGACGAGGTGTCTGAGTGCGTCGCGGCTCGCGACGTGCGCGAGCTCGTGTACGAAGACCGTCCGGAGCCGCTCGGCCGACCAGGACGCCGCGCCGGGAGGCAGCAGGATCACCGGCCGACGCAGACCCGCCGTCATCGGGACCGCGACGGAGGGGTGGGTCAGTATGGCGACCGCGCGGCCGACCCCGGTGCGCAGGGCCGCGCCGTCGAGCTGTTTCCGCATTCGAGGGCTCGACACCGGGGTCGCCGTGCGCAGGAGACGCTCGAGACGGAGGTGTCCGATCGCGAGCGACAGCAGCGCCGCCAGGATTCCGATCGCCCAGACCGCCGCCGGGACCACGGCTCCCACCTGGGGTACGTCGGCGACGGGGCCGGCTGGCAGTGGCTCGAGATTCAGGGCCGCGCCGGACCCCTCGAGCACTTCGAGCGCACCGGGCGTCGGCGAGCCGGTGTCGGGACGGCCGGACGAGACGGCCGGTGCCGGGGGCCGGAGCGACCAGGTCGCGGCCGTGCCGTCGATGGTTCGCTCGGCCCCGACCTGCGTGGCGGCGCCGGCCGACCCGCCGGCGTCGGGCGGGGTCAGGGCCCAGCCGCGTGGCAGCACCGGGACGTCGATCGGGGGCGCGAAAGTCGCCACGGCCGGCAACAGCAGCAGGACCACGAACGACCCGGTCCACACGGCGTGTCGCGCGATCGCGGACTGCTTGCGAAGGGCCCACGAGACGCTGAGAGCGCCCGCCAGGATGAGCGTGCCGGCGAGGACGATGCCGACGAGCTGGGTCACGGAGATGGAGATCATCGGCCCTCCTCGGCGGCCTCATCGATGAGCTTCTTGAGCCGGTCGCGATCCTCGGCGGAAAGACGTGCTCCGTCGATCTCCATCAGCGCGGCCACCGCCCCTTCGACCGAGCCGCCGAAGAAGGTGCGGAGGACCCGGCTCATGGCCTTCCGGCGTGCCCGCTCACCCGAGAGCGTGGCGCTGTAGACGTACCGCGGACCGTCCTGCGAGTAGCTCAGGTGCCCCTTCTCGACGAGTATCCTGAGCACCGAGCGAACCGCGGCGTCGGTCGGCGGGTCGGGCATGTGCTCGCGAATCGCCGCGGCCGTCGCCGACCCCAGCTCGTGCACGATGTCCATGACCTGCCGCTCGCGGCGGCTGAATCCCGGATCGGTGGCCACGTAGCGTCCCTCCTCCCGTCTCGATCGACACGGTCGCCCGTCCACTCCCCGAACCTGGGGGGTGGGCGTTGAAAAATCAACAGACTGTCGAAAAACCCACGCCATCTGTCCGTGAGACACCGGTCGCGACATCGAAGGTTGCAAGCGCGGCCCGGGCGTGTGCGAGCGGGGTCACGTACGCGCGTTTGACCGGCACCCCGGTCCCTATGTAGTATCCACTACCTTGCTATGTAGTAAGTGAAGCTGCCGCCCCGCGGCGTCGGTGGAGGCAGGCGAGGGAGATCAGGGCGAGAGCGGACACGGGTAGGGGACGAGGGACATGGGAAGAAACAGACGTCTGAGCTTTACCGCGTTCAGCGTGCTGTACGCCATGGCCAACGGCCATCGGTACGGCTTCGATATCATGGAGGCGACAGGGCTCGCGAGCGGGACCGTCTACCCGGTCCTCAGCAGACTCGAGAGGGACGGGCTGGTGACCTCCTCGTGGGAAGACGAGGAGCGGGCAGCCGCGGAGGGCCGCCCGGCCAGGCGGAACTACCGCGTGTCGGCGGAGGGCGTCGTGGCGCTACGCGACGCGGTGGAGATGCTCAACGGGATCGCGGGCGAGGGGCTGGTGATTCCGGGCTCGGGAGGTTCGGTGTGAACCGCCCGGGGCCTGGGGTCGAAGGATCGGGCGGACGCGAGGCCGCGGGCCGGTTGGCCCGCTGGCTGATCGGCGGGGCGGTCGTCGTGGTCCCGCCGGTCCACCGTGAGCGGTGGGAGCGCGAGTGGGACGCCGAGCTGTGGCACCGGGAGCGGCGGCTCGACAGCGAGGGGATCGGCGGCATCCGGCGTGCGGCGCTGCTCATCGGACCCGCCCTCGGGGCGTTCGTGCACGCGGGGTGGCTCCGTCTCCAGCGACCCGGTCTCGACGCGCTGCGCCAGGACGTCCGCTTCGCGTTGCGGACGTACCGGCGATCGCCGGGGTTCGTCGCGGCGGCCGTCGCAACGCTGGGGCTGGGGATCGCGGCGAACGTCGCCGTCTTCGCGGTGATCGAGGGAGCGTTTCTCGAGCCTTACGGCTATGGCGAGGCGGACCGGCTCGGCGTGCTCGGCGGGAGCGACGCGGAGAGACCCGGGGAGATCCTGCCGCTCTCGATCCCGGATCTCGAGGAGGTGCGCGAAAGCGGCGTCTTCCAGTCGGTGATGGCGGCCGATTGGGACCCGTTCAACGTGCGGCTCGACGACCGAACCGAATGGGTGGGGGGTGGGCTCGTCAGCGCGTCGATGTTCGAGACCCTCGGGATCGAGCCCCTGCGAGGCCGGGGCTTCGCCCCCGACGAGGATGGAGCCGGTGGGCCGCGCGTCGTCGTGCTCGGCGAGGCGTTCTGGCGACGCGAGCTCGGCGGCGCCGAGGTCGTCGGGCGGTCGCTATCGCTCGACGGCGAGCCGTACGAGATCATCGGCGTCGCGCCCGCCGCGGTCGACATCCCCGAGGGGGCGGAGTTGTGGGTGCCGCTCAGACCGACCGGAGAGCGGCTCACCCGACGCAGCAACTGGCTTTCGGCGTACGCGCGTCTGGCGCCGGACGTGACCTGGGAGGGCGCCGGCGCGTCGCTCGACGTCCTCTCGGCGCGGATCGCCGCGGCGCACCCCGAGACGAACGAGGGGCGGTCGATCACGGTCGAGTCGCTGCGTGACCGGCGTACGGGCGGTTTGAAGCCGGCGTTTCTCGCGCTGGCCGGGGCTGTCGGAGTCCTCCTGCTCATCGTGTGCGCGAATCTCGCGAGCCTGATGCTCGCCCGGTCGGCCCGCCGTGCCACGGAGCTCGGGGTGCGTCGGGCCCTGGGCGCGAGCCGTGGCCGGGTCGCGCGCCAGCTCATCACCGAAAGCCTGGCGCTCGCGGCGCTCGGCGGGGCGTGCGGTCTGCTGGTCGGGGGCTGGTCGGTGCGCGGGCTCGGGCAACTCGTCGCGGTGCGTCCGGTCTGGTTCGTACCGGACATCGACGCGTCGGTCGCCTGGGTCGCTTTCGGGCTGACGCTCGCGAGCGCGGTCATCTTCGGCATCGCGCCGATCCGGGCGGCATCGCGGCAGGCGTTCGACTCGCTCGCGGGTGCGTCGCGCGGCTCGACCGGCCGCCGGAGGGACGTCCTCGTCTTCGCCCAGGTCGCCCTGTCGACGGTGCTGCTGATCGCCGCCGGCCTGCTCGTACGCAGCCTCTCCGAGCTCACCTCCGTCGACCCCGGCTTCGACGCGCGCGGCCGGGTGTCGGGGACCATCCAGCTACCCGACGCCGAGTACGACACGGACGAGCTCGTGACCGGGTTCGTCGATCGCCTGATCGTCGCCGTCGAGGCCCGGCCCGAGATCGCCCGCGCGGCGGCCGTCACCCGCATGCCGTTCCGGAGCGGGACCAACTCGGTCATGTGGTGGGAGGAGGGGCAGGACGACGAGGCCTATCGTCGGAATCCCCAGGCACTCCTCAACTCTGTTACGCCGGGGTACTTCGAGGCCCTGGGGATCGATATCACCCGCGGGCGTGCGCTCGATCCCCGCGACGACGGGGACGCCGAGGCCGTCGCGGTCATCAGCGAGGCCTTCGCGCGGGGGTACTTCGGTGACCGGGATCCTGTCGGAGCGCACATCTCGTTCAGCTACCCCACCCGCTTCGTCACAGTCGTGGGGGTCGTCGCAGACACCCGCCACGTGTCGCTCGAGCAGGAGCCGCGGTACCAGATCTACGCGCCGTTCGCGCAGCGTCCGACCACCCGGGTGAGCATCGCGGTACAGGCCGCGAGTCCGGGGGCCACGGGTCCGGCGGCGCAGGCGCTTCGCGACGTGGTTCGGAGCGTCGAGCCCGACGTGGCCGTCGCGGGTCTCGCTCCCGTGGAGGCCGCCCTCTCGGCGTCGGTCTGGCGGCTGCGACTCCTGACGCGCGTGTTCTGGGCGTTCGGCGCCTTCGCGCTGCTCCTCTCCGCCGTCGGGATCGCCGGGGTCGTGGCCACGTCGGTGGCGAGACGCACCCGCGAGATAGGGGTCCGGGTCGCCCTCGGCGCGCGACCGACGCAGGTGATCGGTCTCGTCGGCCGGCACACCGCGGCGCTGGTCGCGGGGGGCGTGGTGACCGGGGCCGGCGTCGCGCTCGTGCTCGGGCGGGTCGCCGAGGGCACCCTGTACGGCGTCGAGCCGCGGGATCCGCTCACCTTCGCGGTGGTGGTGGCGGCCTTCACCGCGGTCGGCGCGGTCGCGGCGCTGTTGCCGGCGCGGCGGGCCATGGCGATCGACCCGGCCGACGCGCTGCGGGCCGATTGAGGACGGTCAGGACACCCGCCCGCTCTTGTTCCGCATGTAGTCGAGCAGCAGGTACTGCCCGAGCGTCATCGGGGTGGTGAAGTACGCCTTCCCGCGGCAGATCTCGGTCATCTTCTTCACGAAGCCGACCAGCACCGGGTCGCGCGCGAGCATGAACGTGTTGATCGCGATGTTCTCGCGACGGCACGCCCCGACCTCGCGGAACGCCTCGGCGAGCACCTGCCGGTCGAGTCCCATCGAGTTCGTGTAGATCTGGCCGCCGGGGAGCGTCATGGCGCTCGGCTTGCCGTCGGTGATCATGATGATCTGCCGCATGTCCTTGCGCTCGCCCTTGAGGAGGCGGCGCGCCAGCCGCAAGCCCTCAGCCGTGTTCGTGTGGTACGGCCCCACCTGCGCGCTCGGCAGCTCGGCGAGCGGGATCTCCTCGGCCGAGTCGTGAAAGAGCACACAGCGCAGCGAGTCGCCGGGGAACCGCACGCGGAGCAGGTGCGCGAGCGCGAGCGCGACCTTCTTGGCGGGTGTGAAGCGGTCCTCGCCGTACAGGATCATCGAGTGGCTGCAGTCCAGCATGAGCACCGTGGCGCAGGTCGACCGGTGCGCCGACTGGTGGACCATCAGATCAGAGTGGCGGAGGTCGAGGGGGAACGTCAGCCCCGAACGCGCGATGGCCCTCAGGAGGGTCGCGGGCGCGTCGAGGTTCATGGTGTCGCCGAACTCGTAGGGCCGCGAGGCGGCCTCGGCCTCGACGCCGGTCGAGAGGGCCGCGGTCTCGTGGGCCCCGGCGACCCCCTCGCCGCGCGGCCCGAGCAGGTTGCGGAGGGCGCGGTAGCTCAGGAAATCGAGCCCCTTCTCGCTCAGCTCGAACTTGACCGATCGCGCCGCCGCCTGGCCGACGCTGCCGGGGCCGGAGAGGGGCTGGTGGAGCCCGCCCGGGTCGGCTCCCTCGCCGAGCCGCAGGTAGCCCTGCTCGACGAGCGCCTCGACGATGTCGTCGAGCAACTTCGAGATCTCGGCGAGCGTCTCGGCGTCGGCGTCGCCCCCATCGCGGAGCGCCTCGAGCATCTCGGGCGTGAGCTTCCCGCTCTCGATGAGCTGGCGGAGGATCGCGTCCCTGAGGGCCTCGAGCGAGTCACGGTCCTCACCGTATTCGTCCCACGGATTCCACGAGTTCCCTCCGGCGAACCCGCTCTGGAGCAGGAAGTCGGAGAGTTTGTCGAGCAGCCCCTGGAGGTTCAGGGCATCGAGGAGGCTGCCGCGGAACTGCTCGTACGTGACGTACTTCATCGACGGATCCTACACGGCCGGGGCGTCATCGGGCCGCGTCATACGAGCGGCTCGTCGAAGTCGGGGCCCCCCGTCGGACCGCCGAAGTCCACCCCGAACCCCTCGCGGCGCCGCGTCGGACGCCGCCGCCGGTACGACCCCTCCGAGCGGCTGATGCGGCGCTTGGCGTGGAGCCCCTCGAGCACGAGCTCGCACGCGGCGACCCGCTCGGCGACGGACGCGTCATCGCGGACGATGTGAGAGTCGTCGACCATGTCGACCAGACCCGGCACCGTACGAAACCCGTCGAGCATCACCTTCTCGTCGACGATCTCGCCGATCCTGAGCGTCCCGCCTCCGTCGAAGTAATCGACGACGGACTCGGCTGCCCGGTCCGAGAAGTACTGGTCGTAGGCGTCGGCGCACGCCCGCGCGATGAGGTCGCGCGCCACCTGGTCCGCCCCCTGGAGCTCGCCCTCGTATTCGAGCTCGATCTTGCCGGTGATCGAGGGCAACGCCGCGTACACGTCGACGAGCCTCAGCGTGGCGCGGCCCGTCCCCGAGACGAGGGCGCGCTGCTCCGCGTTCGACACGGCGTTCTCCAGCACCGAGATGGGGAGCCGCTGGCTCACGCCCGACCGCTGGTCCACCCGCTTGTCGTCGCGGGCGGCGAACGCGATGCGCTCGATCAGGTCCGCCACGAACGTGGGCCGGTCGACCGCGACGTCGCGGTCGAGCCACGCCACCAGCGACGTGGTGCGCGTCCCGATCTCCACCTCGCGCGGGTAGTGCGTGATGATCTCCGAGCCGACGCGATCCTTGAGCGGCGTGATGATCTTGCCGCGCGCCGTGTAGTCTTCGGGGTTCGCCGTGAACACGAGGAGGACGTCGAGCGGGAGCCGCACGGGGAAGCCCTTTATCTGGACGTCGCCTTCCTGCATGACGTTGAACAGCGCCACCTGGATCTTCCCCGACAGATCGGGGAGCTCGTTCAGCGCGAAGATCCCCCTGTTCGCGCGAGGCAGCAGACCGTAGTGGATCGCGAGCTCGTCGGACAGCACGTGTCCGCCGCGAGCCGCGCGGATCGGATCGAGGTCGCCGATGATGTCTGCGATCGTGACGTCGGGGGTCGCGAGCTTCTCGACGTAGCGCTGGTCGCGCGACACCCACTCGATCGGCGCCTCATCGCCGTGCTCCTCGATCAGCAGCCGACCCTGGCGGCTGAGCGGCCTGAGCGGGTCGTCGTTGATCTCCGACCCCGCGAGGATCGGCAGCTCGGGGTCGAGCAGATCCACGAGCGCCCGCAGGATGCGGCTCTTCGCCTGTCCCCTCAGACCGAGCAGGATGAAGTGGTGACGGGACAGGACCGCGTTCACGATCTGAGGCGTGACGGAGTCCTCGTACCCGACGATCCCGGGGAACAGCTCTTCGCCCGACCTGAGCTTGCGCGTCAGAGAGTCGCGTAGCTCGTCGCGAACCGAGCGCGAGGTGTATCCCGAGGCCTTCAGCTCTCCGAGTGTTGCGGCACGTTCCAACGAAGCGACTCCCTTTCCCGAGGAATGGTCCCGCAACCTAGCGGACCCTCGGGTGCGAGCCGACCCCGCCCCGGGCATCTTGCCGAATGACGGAGGCTGCGGGGTATCTGATCGCCGACGGGGTCCGGCTGGAGACGCGCTGGTGGGGTGAACCCGCCCCGGAGGCCGTCGTGCTCCTCCACGAGGGACTCGGGTGCGTCGCGATGTGGCGCGACTTTCCGGAGAGGCTCGCCGACCGGCTGGCCCGACCGGTCTTCGCGTACAGCCGCGCGGGGTACGGGCGCTCGGACCCGGTGGCGCTGCCGCGTCCGGTTACCTACATGCACCACGAAGGCGATGTGGTGCTGCCCGAGGTCCTCGACGCGGCCGGGATCGAACGCGCCACGCTGATCGGACACAGCGACGGCGGATCGATCGCGATCGTCCAGGCCGGCTCGGGCGACCCCCGGATAGACCGCCTCGTCCTCATCGCCGCCCACGTTTTCAACGAGCCGGTGTCGCGCGAGACGATCGCCGAGGTGGGGCGGAGATACGAGAAGACCGATCTGCGGGCGAGGCTCGCGAAGCGTCACGGAGCCAACGTCGATGTGGTCTTTCACGGCTGGCACGACGTGTGGCTGAGCGAAGGGTTTCGGGAGTGGAACCTCGAGCCGTATCTGCCGTCGATCCGGGTCCCCACCCTCGTCATCCAGGGAGAGGACGACGACTTCGGGACGCGCGCACAGGTCGAAGCGATCGTCGGGGGCGTCGCGGGACCCGTCGAGAGCGTGTTGATCCCGGACTGCGGACACGCGCCGCACCGTGACCGGCCGGACGTCCTCCTCGAAACGATCGCCGGGTTCCTCGCGTAGATGCCCGGGGCAGGAGCTTCGAGCACGGAGCTTCGAGCGTTCGAGCATAGATGGGGAGACCGAGATGCGTAATCCGGGAACGGCCGCGGTCCTGAGCTTTCTCGTACCGGGCATCGGACAGATCTACAACGGCACGATCTGGCGGGGCGTGTTCTGGCTGATCGTCACCCCCGGTCTGTGGATCGGGAGCGGCGGGCTGCTCGGGTGGGTCTGCCATATCTGGTCGGCGGTCACGGCGCACCGCTATGCCGCCGAGAACCCCAGCCGCTATCTGACGGCCTGAACCCGCGCGCGGGGTCCGGGGACGCCTCCGGACTTCGCGTCGTCGCCTCGCCCGCTACGGCGAGCCGCCGAGCAGGGCCTCTCCCTGGCTCCGCACCAGTCCGACCAGGTCTCCCATCGCGACCGAGACGTCGATGAGGTGCAGCCCCCACGCGCGGCTCGCCGAACCGCCGAGCATGACATCGCCCCCGATGTCGTCCGTCCGCGGGTCCGACGCGTCCCCGTGGATGCGCACGCTCAGGTACGAGAACCCGTCCGCGCGCACGCACTCGGCGCTGATCAGACCGGGTGCGCTCACGAAGGCGGTCTCGATCGCCGGCCCGCCGGCGACCCATTCGCCCCCGGCCGGCAGGTTCCCCACCCCGAAGTACGCATGGAGCTCCGCGCGTCCGCCCCCCAGGGCCGCCGGGTTGGTGCACCCCGCGTTGGAGCGCGCGTCTTCGGCCCGGCCGAACAGGCTGACCCGTCGGGGCGGAAGGGTCTCGCGGTAGGTGGAGTAAGTGACGATACACCCGGTCTGGCTCGACGCCCGACACAGAGGAATCTCGCGGAACGTGCCGCCGACATCCGAGCCGGCGGGCACCTGGATGCTGGTCCCGAGGAGGATGGCGGAGACCAGCGACCGCTGGATCGGCCGGCCGTCGATCTCCTCGCCGATCAGCCGCGTCAGGACCGTCGCGCCCTGCGAGTGACCGATGAGGACCACGCCGCGGCCGTCGTTGTCGTGCTCGAGATAATGCGTCCAGGCGTCGCGGACGTCGCGGTACCCGAGCTCGCGGTCGAGCTCGCCGAGAGCGCCGGGCTCACCCTCCCCACCGGTCAGTCGGGCGCGGAGCGCCGTGAGGGTGAACTGACGGTACAGCGGGGCGAAGAGCCGGCACACCGCCCCGAAGCGGGCGAGCTGCGAGCGCACGACCCCGATCTCGCCAGCCCCCGGCTCCATATCGCTGTTCATCCCGGCGTCGGTGGAGACGGTGGGGTAGACGTAGAAGCAGTCGATCGGGGCGTAGGGGTCCGTCGACCAGGGCTCGAGGGCGAGGTCGCCGTCGGGCGTGATCCACGTCGTCGTCAGATCGACGTCGCACGCATCGTTTCGGTCCGGACGGCACAGCCACGACGCCGGGTCGGCGTAGTCGTTCGGTGCGGGCTGCTGGGCGGCGATCGACGGTACGGCGATCGACGGCACGAGGGCGGCCGCTCCGACGAGGATTGCGGCGGCGCGACCCACGACGCGATGAGTTCCCTGGCGCATCTGCTCCCCGAGTGTGTGGGGGTGGACGTGTCGACGCGCAACCTCGCGATCGGGTGTCCGGGGCGCCACGGGCCCGGGTCTACAGACTCGCCGCGACGACCGGGCGATCCTCGGCGACCCCGAACCGCTCGAGCTCGTCGAGAGCCAGGGCGGCGGTCTGCACCAGCGCACGAAGCGCCGCCACGTCCCGGATCTTCCCCTTTCGCTGAACGACGACCTGGCTCAGACCGTCGCCGGCGGTCTTCCTCATCTTCCGCTCGGCTTGCGTGACCATGAGCCGCGACGGGTCGCGCATCATCGACTGACCGAGCGCCGTCCCGCGAAGCACGGCCCGGGCGATCTCGGGGCGATCGGAGCGCACGAACAGGGCGCGGTCGAGCTGTTGATACCCCATGGGTACGGGGAGGTAGCCCACGAGACGACCGATCGCGTGAAGCGGGGTCCGCCGCGTCACGGTCAGCTTGAGCGGCTGCCGTCCGTGGAACAGGGCCCTCGTGCGGGTGAACGTCGAGGAGGTCTCGCCGTGCGACTGGGTGAACGTGTCCGTGACGAGCGTCCACTCGCGGTGCGGTATGTGGAGGAAGCGGGGGCGGTCCTTCCGGTCGACGATGACGTGCCCGCCGAGCTCGCCCGCCACCCGGCGCCACGTGTCGACGAGCCGCGCATCGCCGGCGCCGAACCGCCACCACGGGCCCCGGCGCGTCAACGGTCGCGAAGCAGCGGCTCGAGCGAGCCCCACACGGTCTCGGCGATGACGGCGTGCCCGGCCGCGTTCGGGTGGATCCCGTCGGCCTGGTTGAGCGCCGGGTCGGCCGCGACGTTCTCGAGAAGAAAGGGGATCAGGATCGCCCCCGTCTCCCGGGCCACTTCCGGGTAGACGTACGCGAACGCGTCGGCGTACGACCGTCCCATGTTCGGCGGCGCCAGCATCCCGGCGAGCACCACCGTCGGCCCCGGGTCGCGGGCGCGCGCCCTCCGGACGATAGCCCGGAGGTTGTCCGCCACCTGCGACGGAGGGACGCCGCGCAGGGCATCGTTGCCTCCGAGCGCGACGACCAGGACGGCGGGGTCGCTATCGAGGAGCCGGTCGACACGACGAAGCCCTCCGGCCGTGGTCTCGCCGCTGACGCCGGCGTTCACCACCCGGAAGGCGAGTCCGGCGGCGTCGAGGCGGTCCTGCACGAGGGCGGGGAAGGACGCGCGCGGGTCGACGCCGAGACCCGCGGTGAGGCTGTTCCCCAGAAACGCCACCGCAGGTCGGTCGTCGGTCTCGGGGGCGGTGTCGGTCGCGGTGCCGGTATCTTCCCGTGCGTCGGGGCTGGCGCCCGGTTCGTCGAGACCGTCGGATGATGGCTCGACGGCGCACGCCGCGAGGGCGAGGAGCGCCAGCAGCGCGGTGGATCGCGACGGACGTGGAGAGCTCATCGGCATGGCGTTGATCGTAGCGGAAGGCGTGTCCCGCACATACCCCAGCGGGTCGGGGGAGCTGACGGTCCTGCACGAGATCGATCTCGCGGTCGAGCCGCAGGACTTCGTCGCGATCGTGGGTCCGTCGGGAAGCGGCAAGACGACGCTGCTCGGTCTGCTGGCGGGGCTCGACAGCCCGACCGGAGGACGGGTGTGGTTCGACGGCACGCGGCTCGACACGATCGACGAAGATGCCCGGGCGAGGCTCCGCGCCGAGAAGGTCGGCTTCGTCTTTCAGACCTTCCAGCTCCTGCCGACCCTGACGGCGATCGAGAATATCCGGGTGCCGCTCGAGCTGGCTCCGGGAGGGCGGGGAAGCGACGAGGAGATCGAGGCCCGCTCGCTCCGTCTCCTCGAGCGCGTCGGGCTGGCCGACCGCGCCGACCACTATCCCGTGCAGCTCTCCGGCGGGGAACAGCAGCGGGTCAGCCTCGCCCGCGCGTTCGCGCACGACCCGATGGTGCTGTTCGCCGACGAGCCCACCGGCAACCTCGACCGCGAGACCGGAGCCCGCGTGATCGGGTTGCTGCGGGACCTCAACGAGGAGACCCGCACGACACTCGTACTCGTCACGCACGATCCCGAGCTGGCGGGCCTCGCCGATCGCGTGATCCGGCTCGAGGCGGGACGGCTGGCGCCGGCGTGAGCGAGCGCGTCCCCGGCACCGGGGCCCGCCGGCGTCGCCCCCGCGGCTTCGCCCGTCGCATGGCCGCGCGCGACCTGCGCGCCGGGGGACGGCGTCTCGGGCTCTTCGTCGCGTCGGTCTCGGTGGGTGTGGCCGCGATGGTCTCGATCGGCGCGGTCCGCGCCGGCGTGCAGGCGAGCCTCGACGACCAGGGCCGGCTGTTGCTCGGCGCCGATCTCGAGCTCGAGAGCCGGTTCGCGTTCGCGCCCGAGGTCTCGAGCATGCTCGACTCAGTGGCCCGCTCGGGCGCGGATGTCGCGCGGGTCACCACGCTTCCGACCATGGTGTCGACGGCGGCGGGCGAGACGGAGGGACGCAGCGCGCTTCTGTCTCTCGGGGCCGTCGACCCCGCCTTCCCCTTCTACGGCGCAGTCGAGACCGAACCGGTCGGGGCCTGGTCGACGCTCGCCGACCCCGGCGGGGTGCTCGCCGATGCGGCCGCGCTCGTCCGGCTCGCCGTCGCCATCGGCGACACGGTGTCCGTCGGCGACGCCCGTCTCGTCGTGCGCGGGCGCGTCGACCGGATCCCGGGCGATCCGGGGATCCGCTCGGCGGTGAACCCCCGCATCTACATGTCCCGCGCCGATCTCGCGGCGACCGGACTGGTGCGGGAGGGGTCGCTGGTCACGTATCGGGCGTACGTACGGGCCGCGTCTCCGCGCGATGTCGGTCGACTGCTCCGCACCCACCGCGAGCTGCTCGGCGGCAGCGCGGTCACATGGGACACGGCGCGCGAGCGCGAGCGGCAGCTCACGATCGCCTTCGACGCCCTCGGCAGGTTTCTCGCCATCGTGGGTCTCGGGGCCCTCCTGCTCGGCGGCGTTGGCGTCGCCTCGGCCATGCACGTCTATATCGGCCGGCGCCGGGGAAGCGCGGCCGTTCTTCGCTGTCTCGGGGCTTCCGGCTGGAGCCTCGTCCGCATCTATGCGCTCCAGGCGCTCGTGCTCGCGCTCGCCGGGGCCGTCCCCGGAGCCGCGATGGGAGTGGCCCTTCAGGCGGCGATTCCGGCGCTGCTCGACGATGTTCTTCCGCTCGATCTCGCCTTCACGTTCGATGCCGTCCCGGTCGCCGTCGGTATCGGCGCCGGTGTCTGGACCGCGATGGTGTTCGCCGTGCGCGCCATCCTCCCGATCCGGCATGTCCCGGCCCTCGGTGCGGTCCGCGAAGCCGCGATCGGAGAGGCGGAGGGAGGCGCCCGATCGGCGTCCCGCCGGATCCCCGAGGGCATCGCGCTGGTCGCGATCGCCGCTACCGTCGTCGGCCTGTGCGTGTGGCAGGCGGGCGATCCGGCCTTCGGGTCGGGTCTCGCTGCCGGCGCCGGCGTGACGCTCGGTCTGCTGGGGCTCGTCGCGAGCGCACTGATCCGGGTCACGCGCGGGGCCCCTCCCCGGCGTTCGCCGTTCCCGGTGAGGCAGGGGGTCGCGAACCTGTTCCGGCCGCGCAACCAGACTCGCGCGGCGGTCGTCGCACTCGGGTTCGGCGTCTTCGTCATCGGCACGATCTCGGCCGTCGAGTCGAACGTCCGCCAGCGTCTGTCGCTGGGCGCGCTCGGCATCGCGGCCAACATGGCGGTGTTCGATGTCCAGCCCGACGAGACGCGACGGGTGCTCGCATTGCTCGACGAGGCCGGGCGCCCCGCGCTCGACGTCATCCCGATCATCCCGGGGCGACTCGCGGCGATCCAGGGTCGGGAGG
The DNA here is from genome assembly GCA_033720355.1 of Gemmatimonadota bacterium. GTDB lineage: Bacteria > Gemmatimonadota > Gemmatimonadetes > Palauibacterales > Palauibacteraceae > Palauibacter. The sequence continues at coordinate 28,089 of JAWWCR010000013.1, read as the reverse complement.
TCCGCGAGCTACTCGCCGAGAACGCGCGTCCCCGGTTCGGCCGGAGGAGCGCGGTCGCCGGGGACTCGTCGCCCGGCGACGCGTCGGCGCGCGACCCGGCGGGGCCGTCCACACCGCGAAGCTGGGCGCTCCGGCGCGAGTACCGGAACTCGGTTCGCGACACCCTCGTCGGTGGCGAGCGCGTCGTGGAGGGTGCCTGGTGGGACGAGGGGCGGCGTCCGTCCGGGGCGTCCGGGGAAAAACGCTCCGTTCGGGTCTCGCTCGAGACGGAGGTGGCGCGAGCGCTCCGGGTCGGACCGGGCGACACCATCACGTGGGATTTTCAGGGTGAGCTCGTCGACAGCGAAGTCGCGAGCGTGCGCGCGGTCGACTGGGCGCGTCTCGAGCCCAACTTCGTCGCGGTCTTCGAACCCGGCGGTCTCGACGGGGTGCCGCGAACCGATCTGGTGCTCGCCGAGATACCCGAACCGGACGCGCGCGCCCGGTTCCAGGATGCCGTCGCCACCGGCATCCCCGGCGCCCTGGTCATCGATCTCACCGCCATCCAGGAGACCATCGGCACGATCCTCGACCGCGCGTCCATCGCGACCCGGTTCATGGGATCGTTCACGCTCGTCGCGGGGCTGCTCATCCTCGCCGCGACCGTCGTCGCGTCTCGCGGTGTGAGGATGCGCGAGAACGCTGTGCTGCGGGCGCTAGGCGCTTCGTCGGGGACGTTGCGCTCGATCCTCGTGACCGAGTTCGCCGCCCTCGGGTCGCTCGCGGGGCTGACCGGGGTGTCGCTCGCCGCCGTGGCCGGGTGGGCCCTGAGCCGCTGGGTGTTCGAGATGCCCTACCGGGTACCGCTCGGCGCTCTCGCCATGCTGTGGGCCGCCGCGGTCGTCCTGACCGTGGCGCTCGGGGCGCTGGGGAGCCGCGCCGTGGTCCGGTCGAGCGCTCTGGGCGCGATCCGCGCGGCCGAGACGACGGGGTAGCGGCCCTCGCACCGCGCGCCGGGTCTGCCCCCCGAGCTAGGCGTCCGCGGCGAGGACGATCTTTCCGAGGTTCGCGCGCGAGTGGAGCCGCTCGTGCGCGGCCACGGCGCCCGCTCGATCGAGGGGGAAGACCGTGTCGATCACCGGCTTCAGCTCGCCCGCGACCACCCGTCTGAAGATCTCGGCCGCTGCGGGCATGAGCACCGCGTGGGACTTGTGCCCAAGGTGCAGCAGGTGGATCCCGAAGATTCCGTGGTTGGGCTCGGCGAGCTGCGCGGGGTGGATCCGCCCCGTCTTCATGAAGGCCTTCGCCGCGTGGACCCAGTTGCGGCGATCGCCGGGCAGCGCCTGGCTCAACCCGTAGAAGACGAGACGGCCGAGAGGGGCCAGCAACCGACGGCAGGCCGCCGTCGCCTCGCCGCCGACGGGGTCGAGCGCCACGTCGAGCCCGCGGTGCCCGACGACGCGTCGCACATCGGGCTCCCAGTCGCCGCGAGAGTCGAAGCACACCTCGGCCCCGAGCGTCCCCGTGACGTAGCCGCGCTTGTCGGGGGTGCCGGCCGTGCCGATCACCCGCAGCCCGTGGGCCGCCGCGAGCTGGACGGCCGCCGTCCCGACCCCGCCACCGGCCCCGAGGATGAGAACGCTCTCCTCTGCGCGGACGCGGGCGGCCTCGAACAACGCCACCCAGGCGGTGAGGAAGACGACCGGTGTCGCCGCCGCCGCCACGGCGTTCACCGCCGCCGGACGGTCGAACACCTGATCGATGGGAACCACGACATCGCGCGCGTAGCCCCCGTGGCGGAGCAGGGCGACGACGGTGTCGCCGGGCTCCCACTCCTCGACGCCGTCGCCGACCCGCTCGATGGTGCCGGCGATCTCGAACCCGGGACTGAACGGGCGCGGCGGCACCGTGCCGTACAGCCCGACGCGCATCATCACGTCGGCGAAGTTCACACCGGCCGCCTCGACACGGATGTGGACCTCGCCCGGCCCCGGGTCGGGGAGAGGGACCTCCCGCTCCACGAACACGTCGGGCGGGCCGAGCCTGTCGATCAGAATCGCGCTGGTGGTGCCGGAAGCCTTCACGGGTGTGTTCATCCGGGAAGGCTACCAGCCGCGGGTCTCCGGGGACACCGCCGCGCGGCGGCCGGGCAACGCCCGGGCGTCAGCTCGTCGTCGTCAGCGTCCTCGCGATCAGCGCGTTGATCTGCGCCGCGATCGGCGCGGCTCCGCCCCCGTAGTTCGACATCACGGCGACCGTCATCCCCTGGTCGAGCAGGATGTCGAGGTTGGAGTTGAGACCGGGGAACCCGCCGCCGTGGCCGACGACCCGGCCGGCCGGCAGCTCCTGCACCTGAAAACCGTAGCCGTACCCGGCGTCCGAGTGCGACGTCCACATCACGTCCAGCGACTGCTCGGAGACCAGCCGGCCCGACTGCAGGGCCAGCGAGAACGCGAGTAGATCTTCGACCGTCGAGAATCCACCACCCGCGGGTCCGCCCTTGATCACGTGCATGTACAGGTTGTTCCGGTAGCCCTGGGCGGACTCGGGATCGGGGTCGTACCCGATCGCGAGGTTCTCGACCGGCTGGTCCATCTCGTACGAATCGGAGCCCGTCATCCCCGCCGGCTCGTAGATGTGCTCGCGGATGTAGTCGAAGTAGCTCTCGCCAGTCGCGCTCTCGATCACGACACCGAGCAGGAACATCCCCGTGTTCGAGTACTGGAACCGGTCGCCGGGCTCGAACGCCAGCGTCTCGCCCTCGACGAGCGGCTTGTAGTCGTCGAGCGCCCGGAACGACGCTCGCGAGCTGTGCATGTACGTCTCGTTGAAGTAGCTCCCGAGCCCCGACGTGTGCGTCAGCAGGTGGTGAACCGTGACGCGGTCGGTGATGTCGCGCGGAAGCCAGCTCTCATCGACGTACTTCGATATCGGGTCGTCGAGCGCGATGACGCCTCGCTCGACGAGCTGCATGATCGCGACCGAGGTGAACATCTTGTTCATCGAGCCGAGGTTGAACTTCGTGTCGAGCCTGTTCGCGACGTGGAACCGCTTGCTCGCCTCGCCGCACGCGTGCGTATAGAGAACGGTCTCGCCACGTGCGACCAGCACCGTCCCCGAGAACACGTCGACATCGCACGAGCGCTCCACGAATCGCTCGATCCGGGGCACGAGGTCCTCGGGCTCGAGGGCCTCCTCGGTCACGTTCGTCGGCGTACGGGCATCGTTGAACTGGAGGCTCGATATCCGGTGGCCGTCGGACGGGTCGAGCCGGAGCGAGAGCGCCCGCCACTGCTCGAAGTTCGCGTCCCGCACGATGACGATCGTCTCCCCCGAGCGGGGCGGTTCGTAGGTGCGGATGCCGTGGAAGGTGATCGGCCCCCACCGACGGAACGTCGCCGCGAAGGCCTGCTGATGGGCGCTCATCGGGGCGAAGCTTCTGAAGCCCGCCGTCGCCTCGGACTCGAGAAAGCCCGGGACGATGGTCGGGTCACCCCGGTTGAATGCGTCGATGAGGGCGCGGATCCGCTCGCCGACGGGCCCGTCCGGCATCACAGACTCGTCGTGATAGGAGATCTCGCCGGGTGTCTGCGCGGCGAGGCCTCCCTGGATTGTCGTCGGCTCGCCCATCGGGAGCGCCAGGGCCGCGAGCGCGAGGACGATCCCCGCCCGGCCGAGGGGTGACACGGTCTTCATGCTGGCTCCACACATCGTGGGTAAACGGCCTGTGCATTCATGTATTAGTTGGTACGAAGGCGAAAACGGTTGGTTTTAGATTGCCGCATCGTACCACGGCCTTTGTACCTGGTCACCCATTCGGAGTTCCTCGCGGGTCGAGTCCATCACCTTTGCAACCATCTTTCTCCCCACAGTATCTTAGGGGAAATCCGGGGAAGAAACGGTCGTCGAGAAGGTCACGGCCCCTGTCCCTGACTTCAATGCCACCAGGAGGGTCGGCGATGTCCGAGGAGTCGCTCGAGCTGTTGAAGGGGACGCTGGACGTCCTCGTCCTCAAGACGCTGTCGTGGGGCGCCATGCACGGATACGGGATCTCGCGCTGGATCCGCTCGCGCACGCACGGCGAGCTGGGGGTGGATGACGCGGCACTCTACCAGGCCCTCCACCGGATGGAGCGTCGGGGGTGGCTCGAGGCCGAGTGGGGCCGTTCGGAGAACAACCGTCGGGCCAAGTTCTACTCGTTGACGAAGAAGGGCCGCAACGAGCTCGGTCGGCAGACCCGCGAGGTGCGGCGCTACGTGAAGGCGCTGTCGCTGGTTCTCGATGCGCGAAGCCTGGGGGCGTCGTGAGCGGCCGGCGGCGGGGCCTCATGAGATGGCGGCGCGCCCTGCGGGTCGAGCGGGCGCCGAAGCGACAGGCGCTGGAGGACGTCGAGGCGGAGATCTCCTTTCACCTCGACGAGAGGACCGCGGAGCTGGTGGCGTCGGGGGTGGCTCCGGACGAAGCGCGCCGCCGGGCGGAGCACGAGTTCGGCGATGTCGGCGCGGCTGCGGATTCGCTGGTGCCGCCGGCCCGCCGAGCCGAACGGGCCCGACGCGTGAGCCGGTGGGGGGATGAGATCCGGCGCGACGGACGGGAGGCGATCAGGAGTCTGGTGAAGAACCCCGTGTTCACGCTCGTCGCGGTGGCGACGCTCGCCATCTCGATCGGCGCGAACACGGGGATCTTCAGCGTCGCCAACGCGGTCATGTTCCGTTCCCTGCCATACGCCGACGTCGATCGGATCGTCGCGGTGAACGAGACGGAGCTCGGTAGCATCCCGCGCAACCCCATCTCGTCGGCCACCTACATCGACTGGCGCAACGAGGCCGAGAGCTTCACGGATCTCGGGGCCTACAGCTTCCCGATCGCGGTGGGGACCACCGACACCGACGGGCGTCCGCGTCAGGTCAAGGCCATGTCGATGACGCCGTCGGCGTTCTCGATCCTCGGGGTTACGCCCGTGCTGGGGCGGCTGTTCGCACCCGAGGAGGGCGTCTCCGGCGCCCCGCGGCTCGCCGTCCTCAGCTGGGGTTTCTGGCAGGGTCGCTACGGTGGAGACGAGGGGGTGATCGGGACCACGGTCACCTTCGATGGACGCGACCACGAAGTCATCGGCGTGATGGGCCCGCGTTTCCGGTTCCCCGATGGGACGGTCGAGGTGTGGACGAGCCTCCGGTTCGCGGCGAGCAGCGAGGGACAGAACCGGGGGGCGCATCAGTGGTACGGGCTGGGTCGGCTGGCTCCGGGGGTCACTCCCGAGGGGGCGAAGGCCGAGCTCGACGCGATCTCGGCGCGTCTCGAGCGCGAGTATCCGCAGCAGATGTCGGGCTGGCGGTCGCGCGTGATGCCTCTCCAGGCCGACATCACGCGCACGGTGCGCCCGCTCATGTGGGTGCTTCTCGCGGTGGTCGTCGCGGTGCTGCTCGTCGCATGCGCGAACCTCGCGAACCTCATGCTCGCGCGGTTCGCGGCCCGCTCGCGCGAGATGGCGGTGCGTAGCGCGCTCGGCGCCGGGCGTGCCCGGCTGGTGCGCCGGGGTCTCGTCGAGACCGCCGTCATCGCGGCGATCGGCGGGGGGCTCGGGGTGCTGCTGGGTGTCGGGCTCACACGGCTGTTCGTGGCGCTCGCACCGGCCGACATCCCGCTGCTCGACGAGACCGGGATCGACACGACGGTCCTGGTATTCGCGATCGCCGTCACGGTGGCGAGCACCGCCCTGTTCGGGCTGGTTCCCGCCCTCCGCGCGTCTCGGGTCGACCCGGCCGGCGCGCTTGCCGAGGGGCGGCGGGGGTCGGCGGGGGGACGGGGCCAGAGCCGTCTCAGGTCGGGCATCCTGGTGAGTCAGGTGGCGCTGTCGTCGCTGCTGCTGATCGGGGCGGGTCTCCTCGTGCGCAGCCTGATCGCGCTTCAGAGCGTCGACTACGGCTACGAGACGAGCGACCTCCTGCTCGTCTCGATCAACCTCCCGTCGACGGCGTACCCGACGCTCGACGATCACAACGCCTTCTACGACCCGCTGCTCGAGCGGCTCGCGGCGATCCCCGGCGTCGCGGCAGTGGGGTCGACGAGCGAGCCGCCCGTCGTCGGCTACCAGATGACGTTCGGCTACCAGCTCGAGAGCAGGCCGCGGCCCGGGCCCGACCCGTACTACGACGCGGTAGATGTGCGGTACGTGACCCCCGGCTACTTCGACGCGCTCCGTCAGTCGCTCGTCGCCGGACGGTTGCCGAACCGTGCCGACCGTCCCGACGCCGCGCCGGTCTTCGCGATCAACGAGACGCTCGCGCGGCTGCGGTGGCCGGGCGAAGACCCGATCGGAGAGCGGCTACGTCTCGACGACGACTCCGAGTGGGCCGAGATCGTCGGCGTCGTCGCCGACACCCGTCACCGGAGCGCGGAGGAGGCGCTGCCCGCGATCTACGCGCCGTTCGCCCAGAAGGAATGGGACTGGCTGACGTGGCAGAGCCTGGTGTTGCGGACCGAGGTAGATCCCGCGTCGCTACGAGGACCCATCGAAGAGGCGATCTGGTCGCTCGATGCGTCACTGCCGATCGAGCGGTTCGTGACCGTGGACGAGCTGTACGCCGATGGTCGCGCGCGCAGCCGGTTCGCCATGCAGCTGCTGGTCGCGTTCGCCGCGGTGGCGGTTCTTCTCGGCGCGATCGGTCTTTACGGGGTGCTCGCGTACGCGGTCGGGCAGCGGAGACAGGAGATCGGCGTCCGCATGGCACTCGGCGCCGGACGTCCGTCGATCGCGTCGATGATCGTGCGCGACGGCGTGAGGCTCTGTTTGGCAGGCGTGGGGATCGGCGTTGCCTCCGCCGTCGTGGTGACCCGGCTGCTCGAGAGCCTGCTCTACGGGGTGGGGGCGCGCGACCCGCTGACATTCGCGGCGATCCCCCTCATCCTCCTGTGCGTTGGCGTCGCGGCTTCGTGGCTGCCGGCGCGGCGCGCGGCGCGTACCGACCCGGCGACGGTCCTGCGCGACGGGTGATGGCCGGGAGGGCGCGGTCACCCGTCCGACCCCGGCAACCTACGCCTGGCGGTCGCGCCACCCCTCGATCAACTCGGCCTCGCGGTCGAACGGCACGCCCCCACGGGTGCCGAAGTCGGGGTCATCGGCGACCCGCTCGCGGTATTCCGCGAGCATGTCGGTAAGGATCTCGCGGAGCGGCCGGAACTCGAGACCGGCGCCTAGCGCCCGGCCGTTGTTCACGAGCATGAACCCGCGCGGCCCGCTCGCGGGGATCCACGGGCTGTAGAGACCCGCGATCTGCGTCTCGATCGCGTACTCGTCGCTCACCCAGACCGTCCCCGCCTCGCTCTCCACCACGGAACGGGCGCCGTTCACCAGCTCGTCCATCGTGAGCTGGTAGTCGGGCCCCACGGCGTTGTAGATGCCGGTGTCGCCGTTCTCGAGCATCCGCACCATCCACCCGGTCATGTCGCGTGCGTCGATGAGCTGGACCGGGTCTCCGGCGTACCCCGGCACCAGGACCTCGTCCTGGCGGCTGAACCGGGCCAGCCAGTGTCGGATCCGGTCGGTGGGATCCCCCGGCCCGGTGATGAGCCCGGGCCGGACGATGATCGAGCGGTCCTCGCCGAACGCCTCGATGATCTCCGCTTCGCAGAGCGCTTTCCGAGGGCCGTACGTAGGTCCGTAGGGGCTGTCGGACTCGTCCGCGGGATCCTCCATCGTCGCGATCGGCGCGTTGTACTCGTCGACGCCGGCGGGCAGCGACTGGTCGTACGCCGAGATCGAGGAGACGAACAGGTAGCGGTCCACGCTGTCGGCGAGCAGCCGGGCCGACAAACGGGCGTGACGCGGATAGAACCCCGAGTTGTCGATCACGACATCCCACGCGCGCCCCTCGAGCGCCGCCAGGTCGCCGCCCCGGTCGCCCCGGAGCTGCTCGATGTTCGGGAACATCTCTGGCGCCGACTGCCCCCGGTTGAACAGCGTCAGGGCATGACCGCGCGACCGCGCGTACTCGACCTCGTGGGGTCCGATGAACCCCGTCCCGCCGAGGATGAGGATGTCGAGCGGGCCGTCGGAGGGAGTGCGGCGCGAGGCGGTCTCGCCACCGGACCCGCCGCACCCGACGGTCAGCGCCCCGGCCGCGGCCGCGCTCGCGCGCACGAAGTCGCGGCGCGTGGGAAGGTTCGTCATCCTGGCTCCTCTCGCGTGGTGGGTTCCGTGGCCGCCGAACCTATCTGGCGTCGCGGCGTGGCGCCCGTCAGCTTCAGACGCTCACCGCGATCCCCAAACAGGCGGAGCCCATGCGTACACTCCCTCGCTCGCGCGTGTTCACCGGCCCGGGTCTCGTCCGGAGCCTTCTCGTCCCGCTGCTCTTCGCGCTTCCGATCCCGACGGCGGAGGTCGCCGGGCAGGAGCTCCCGACCCTCACGCCCGACGACTACGGCCGCTGGGAACGCCTCGGCGCCGCGACACTGTCCGACGACGGGCGGTGGCTGGCGACCGCGATCGCTCGAGTCAACGAGGAGAACGAGCTGCGGATCCGTCCGCTCTCCGATCCGGACTCGGTCGTCGTCGTCGAGTACGGGACGCAGCCCGCGTTCTCGGCCGACGGACGGTGGCTGGCCTACTCGATAGGGGTGGGCGAGGAGGAGCGCGAGAAGCTCGAGGACGCCGACAAACCGGTGCGGCAGGCGCTGGGGCTGCTCGATCTCGCCGGGGGCGAAGTGGAGCGGATCGACGGGGTGCAGTCGTTCTCGTTCTCGGGCGACGGTGGCTTCATCGCGCTCCGGCGGTACGCGCCGGAGGGCGATCGCGAGGCGAAGGGGGTGGACCTGATCGTCCGCGACCTCGGCACCGGCTCCGACATCAACTTCGGCAACGTGTCCGAGTTCGCGTGGCAGGACGCGGAGGACACCGCGCTGCTGGCGATGCTCGTCGATGCGGAGGGCATGGCGGGGAACGGGGTGCAGCTCTACGAGGCGGGCGGGGGGCGGCTACGCACGCTCGACGCGCGCGAGGCGGCGTACTCGGGTCTCTCGTGGCGCGAGGATGCCGATGATCTGGCCGTCTTCCGCACGGTCGACCTCGACGCCGACGGCGAAGACACATGGGCCGATACCGCCCGGGTCGTGCTCGCGTTCTCCGACCTCTCGACGGGTCCCACGACGCACGTCCTCGACCCGGCCACGGCGTCCGGATTCCCGGCCGGTAACCGGATCGTCGAGTGGGAAGACCTCGCGTGGTCGAAGGATGGCGGCTCGGTCTTCTTCGGCATCCAGGAGCGCGAGGCGGCGGACCCGTGCGACGCGGACGAGGCGCCGGAGGGCGGCGCCACGGGTGCCGAAGACGCCGACGGCGAGTCCGGCGACGACTCGAGTGGTGGAGAGGATGAGTGCGACGAGGACGACGACCGGCCCACGGTCGAGATCTGGCACGCCGGTGACGTGGACATCGTCCCCACCCAGAAGGTCCGCGCGGACCGCGATCGGCAGGACAACCACCTCTCCGTGTGGCACCTGGCGAACGGTCGAGTGGTCCAGCTCGAGACCGAGCTGACCGAGACGGTTCGGCTCACCGAGGGCCTCTCGCGAGCCGTCGGTCTCGACCAGACACCGTACGAGGCCGACCGGATGTTCGGGCCCGTCTTCAACGACGTGTATCTGATCGACCTCGAAACGGGGGAGCGCGCGCTCGCGCTCGACCGCGTGCAGTACTTCTCGGGCATGAGCCCCGAGGGCCGCTACCTCCTGTGGCTCGAGAGCGATCAGTACTGGACGTACGATACCCAGACCGGCGAGCGCGTCTGTCTGACCGATGGCCTCCCGACTTCCTTCATCGATGTCGAGGATGACCACACCGTCGAGCAGAAGCCGCCGTTCGGGGTGACCGGGTGGCTCGAAGGCGACGCCGCGGTGCTCCTGAACGACAAACACGATATCTGGCGTGTCGCGCCCGACGGGTCCGGCGCCGAGCAGGTGACCAGGGGAGCGGACGACAACGTCCGATACCGTCGGGCCCGGACCGACGGCGAGTTCGATTCCGAGGGCATCGATCCCGCCGAGCCCATGTATTTCATGATCTACGACGACTGGACCGAGAGGTGGGGCTACGCCCGAGCCGCGGCACTCGGGGATGCTCCGGCGACGCTCGTGTTCGAGGAGGCGCGGGTCTCGAGCCTCCGAAAGGCCGACGAGGCCGACGTGTACCTGTACCGTGTCGAGAGCTTCGAGGACTCGCCCGACTACTTCGTGGCGGCGGGCGCTGCGCTCGACGGCGCGCGCCGTGTCACGAACACCAACGCCTTTCAGGGCGAGTACGCGTGGGGTCGCTCGGAGCTTCTCGAGTTCGAGAACGAATGGGGGGACGAGCTACAGGGGTCGCTGTACTACCCGGCGAACTACGAGCCGGGCAGGCGGTACCCGATGATCGTCTACATCTACGAGATCCGCTCGAACGCCGTCCGGAGCTACCAGGTCCCCTCGGAGCGCTCGTACTACAACTTCCAGGGGTGGGTGCAGGACGGCTACTTCGTGTGGCAGCCCGACATCGTCTATCGCGATCGCGACCCCGGTGTGAGCGCCGTCGCGTCGATCGTCCCCTCCGTGGAGGCCGTGATCGAGACCGGGATGGTCGACCCCGACCGCATCGGTCTCATCGGCCACTCGTGGGGCGGCTACCAGACGACGTTCACGGTCACGCAGACCGACATCTTCGCCGCCGGCGTGGCCGGCGCGCCGCTCACCAACCTGTTCTCGATGTACCTCTCCGTGTACTGGAACTCGGGCGGGACGGACGCTCGCATCTTCGAGATCAGCCAGGGTCGGATGGAGGTGCCGTTCTGGGAGGACGAGGACGCTTATCGGCGAAACAGCCCCGTCTTCCACATCGAGAACATGACGACCCCGCTACTCATGGCGCAGGGCACCGAGGACGGCGCGGTCGACTTCAACCAGGGCGTCGAGTTCTACAACGCCGCGCGCCGGGCAGGGAAGGACTTCGTGTTTCTCGTCTACAACGATGAGAACCACGGGTTCAGACAGGAAGAGAACCAGCTCGACTATCACCGCCGGATCACGGAATGGTTCGGGCACTACCTGAAGGGCGAGCCCGCCCCGGAGTGGATCTCCGAAGGCGTCCCGTTCCTCGAACAGCCGGGCGGCGAAGAGGGCCGCTGACTGGTGTGGTGTACCCGAAGTCCCGTGCGCACCGAGGGCGTCGAGTCGTCCGGCTGGCAATGCGCGAGCCCCGAAGGCATAGCCATAGCTACGTCGAGGGCGAGCAACGCGGCCAGCCGGAATGGATCGGCGGCTGAATGCCGCGGGACTTCGGGTACACCACACTAGCCTCCGAACTCGAGCTCGATCGCCGCGGCTCCGCCTCCGGCGATCTGGCTCGAGACCGTTCCCAGAGTCGGGTGCCACGCCTCGACGACCCAGTCGCCGGCCGGTAGATCCGGGAGCTCGAACGAGCCGTCCGGGCCCGTGATGGTGTGGAACCCGTGGTCGATCACGTGGAGCGTGGCGTGCATCCAGCCATGGATGTCGCAGCGCACGGGGATACCGACCTCGGGCTGGTCGAACGAGCGGCGGCTCTCGATGCCCCGCATCGGCTGACCCAGGTTGAAGCCGCGATTCAGGGTGGGCGTCACGCGGACGTTGTGCAGCGTCTGATCGCTGTTTCGGACCACCAGGGTCTGGCCGACACGCACCGCGACGGCACCCGGCGTATAGATGCAGCCGACCTGGTCGAGAAGCGTCTCGTCGCCGGCGGCCGGGCCGGCGCCGGACGGCGCGTTCGACACGTAGACCAGCACGCCGGCCAGACCGCCCGAATCGTCGATCCGGACCGACGCGTCCATCACGGGGGTCGTGTGCTGGTCGACGCAGTAGCCGTCGGCCGACATGTCGATCGGCTCGGGTGCGGGGGCCGAACCCGTGAACGTCACCCGCCCGGTCACGACCATCGAAGAGCTCTCGGTCGCCCCGGCGGCCGTCACCAGCATCGTGGCGCCCGCCACGACGAGCGCGGCCGCAGGGAGCGTCATCCAGGTTCTACCAGCCATCGAACAGTCCTCCATCGAACCAGTCCCACAGGAAATAGAACATGAACCTGGTCGGTCGCTCATCGGTGTCGTTGAGCGGCAGCTGCACGCCCAGGTTCAGCATGATGTGCTGACGTGCGTTCAGCGTGATCTGGATCTGCGGAACGAGGTCCCAGTCCACCCCCGCCCCGTCTTCGACCTCGTGCGCGCCCAGCAGCTCGACCATCGGCGACCAGGCGCGGCCGAACTCCCCGCTCGTCCACGTCTTGCCGAGCACCGCGCGCCAGAACCACTCGGTGTGGACGCGGCCGTCGTCGGTGTCGAGCGGGATCTCGGTGCCCGCCTGGAAGTGCGCGAAGGCATCGGCGGGCAGGACCTGGCCGAAGGTGGCGAAAGGCTCGACCGCGAACACCCCGTTTCCGAGCCGGCTGTCCGAACCGGCGGTGGGAAGCAGTACCTCTCCCGTCAGGCTGAAGATCGACGCGTCGTTGTGCCACACGGCGTGCTTCCACCCCACGGCCACATCGCCCAGTCCACCTTCCCAGGCGCCCCCCTCCGCGGATGCCCCGTTCACCGGCATCGGCGCGGGCTGGTCGGCGAAGCCGAACGGGACCGTCACCTCGAGCTGCCCGCGGGGGCCGAACCGCTTCTCGTACACGAACTGGTTCACCACCGCACCGAGGCCATCGGTGTTCACGCGCGTCTCCCAGACGAGCTCGTCCTCGGGGTACGCCTTCTCGGTCACGAGGGGACGCGGAAGGTTGAGCTCGCCGCGCGGCCACGCGTGGTTCGTGCAAAACGTCCGGATGTGCGCGAGGATCGATTCGAGCTGTTCGTCGCTGAACGCCTCGCCGTAGGCCGGCATCGACTCGCTGAACCCCCGGATCGGTCCGCCGGCCTTGGCCACGATGACCCAGTCGCCGTCGGGCTCCCGCGATGCGAAACTGCAATCGGTGAAGTCGGGCAGAGGGTCGTCGAAGGCGAACGCGTCGGACGTGGCGCCGGCCCCGTCGGCGCCGTGGCAGCTCGCGCACCCGAGGTCGTAGAGCTCGGCCCCGGACTGCGCCGCGAGGGCGGCGGGAACGATCAGCAGGAATCCGACACACGTCGCCGTCACGGTACCGCGGGTGGATCGCCTCATCCCCGTCCTTTCGAACCCGGATCGGTTGGAACGCCGCCTGCTCGGTCGCGGACGAGTAATAATCGTTATCGGTAGGTTCGTCCACCCGTCTCCGGGTCGCGAGTCCGGATGTCGAGCCGCGGCGATGATGTGTCGTTGAGCCCGACCGGGAACCTTCGGAACGCGCCCGAACGAAGGAGGGACGAATGGGCTTTCTCGTGGTGATCGAGCCGACGGAGGCCGGGTACTCGGCCTTCGTCCCCGATCTGGAAGGATGTGTGGCGAGAGGACGGACCCGCGATCAGGTCGAGCGACAGGTGCGGGCGGTCATCGAGTTTCATTGTGCGGGGCTGCGCAGCCGGGGCGAGGAGCCGCCGGTGCCGAACGCTCTGGCGACCTATGTGGAGGTCGCGGCCCGGGAAGAGACGGGATGATCGGGCGGCGGGACCGCGCGCGGCGGCCCCGCCCCCCCACCGCGCACCCTCCTAAAGGAGGGCCATCAGTGCGGTTCCGACCAGTGCCACGGCGAGCGCCGCGGCGAACACTTCGGCGACGCCTCGCAGCTCCTCGAGGAGCGTGACGCGGCGGCCGCGATCTATCCTGAAATGCTGTTGCGTCAGCATGTGAATCCCTCGTTTCTCCACGACCGTACGGGCCGTTGTAGTTTCAGCGGCACACGTGTCGAAGTTGTCGCCGACCGAAGCCAACCCTGTAACGGATCGAGGCCGCTCGACGTGACATCCTCGAACCTGTTTCGAACGGAGAACGGACGGACCCCCGGGTACGCACGTCCGATCCCCCTCCACTGGTGGGCCGCGGCGGACGCCGTCGTCCTGCTGGTCTTTCTCGGCGCGGCGTCGGTCGCCCCGGCCCAGCACGCTCCGGAACCGGCACGGCCCGACATCTCGTTGCCGGCGATCTCGGTGCCCACGCCGGTCTTCGAGACCGCGCCGGCACGCGTCCGGGTCGACCAGGCCAGGCTCGATCGGGCGCTGGCGAGGGCGGACGAGCTGACCCCCGTCTCCAGCCTTCTGGTGCGGCAGGGGGGCGAGATGATCGTCGAGCGGTACTACCGCGGGATGACGGCGAGCCGGACGACGAACATGAAGTCCGTCTCGAAGACGTTGTTATCGCCGCTGATCGGGATCGCCATCCGCGACGGGCTGCTGGCGGGGCCCGATGAACCGCTGTCCGAGCTCTTCCCCGACTACTGGCAGCGACTCGAGGGGGCGGGCGTCGAGGACGCGAAACGGCGGCTGACGCTCCACCACGTGCTCTCGATGACGACGGGGATCGAATCGACGAGCTTCGGCAACTATGGCGCCTGGGTTTCGTCTCGGGACTGGGTGTGGGACCAGCTACGGCGTCCGATGGTGTGTCGCCCGGGGTGCTTCGAGTATTCGACGGGCAACACGCACCTCCTGTCAGCCGCGCTCTCCGAACGGTCCGGAACGTCGCTGCGCAGCTACGCGCGCGAGCAGTTCTTCGGGCCGCTCGGGATCGCGCTGCCCGAGTGGGACCGCGACCCGCAGGGACGCTACCTGGGCGGGAACAACATGGCGCTCACGCCCCGCGACCTGATGAAGGTCGGCGAGGTGTTTCTGGCGGGGGGCCGGTGGGAGGGCCGTCAGCTCGTCCCGGAGGAGTGGATCGAGCTGTCCTGGCGACCACGGGCCACCTCCCCATGGAACGGACATCGCTATGGATACCTGTGGTGGTCGGATCATTGGGGCGGCCACACGGCGTACTTCGCGTGGGGCTACGGCGGCCAGTACCTCGTGCTCGTGCCGGATCTGGGTCTCGTGGCCGTCGTGACGAGCTCGCTCTCGCGGACGCAGCGCGGGCACACGCGGCGTCTCCGGGACTTCTTCGACGACTACCTCATTCCGGCGTTCGCGGGATAGACGTGATGGTCCCCGAGTCGCGACCGGGGCGCCCCGCGACGTGAACGCCCCGGTCTGCATCGTCGGCGCGGGCTCGTCGGGTATCGTCGCCGCGAAGATCCTCGCCGAGCGCGGGATCCCGGTGGAGGGCTTCGAGCTCGGGTCGGACATCGGCGGGATCTGGCGGTACCGCAACGACAGCGGCCGGTCTCCCGCATACGCGTCGCTCCGCACGAACACTTCGAAGCACCGCACCGCGTACCGCTGTCACCCCGTCGACGGGCCACGCGATTTCGTCCCCAACGCCGAGCTGCTCGGGTATTTCGAGGGCTTTGTCGACCGGTTCGGCGTGCGCGACCACTTTCGATTCGAGACGGAGGTCGTCGGGGTCGGCGAGATCGAGGGCGGGTTCCGGGTGCGCACGCGTCCGCGGGGCGCCGGCCCGGCCGATCGCGGTGGCGGCCCGGTCGAGGAACACGGGCCGTATCGCGCCGTCGTGCTCGCCGCGGGGCACCATTGGGACGCCCGGATGCCGAGGCTGAGCGGGTCGTTCACGGGGTCGCTCATCCACTCGCGCGACTACCGGACGCCGACCGATCCGGTCGCGATCGCGGGCCGCCGCGTGCTGGTCGTGGGGATCGGGAACTCGGCGTGCGACATCGTGTGCGAGGTGGCGGAAGTCGCGGATCGTACGCTCCTGTCCACGCGCCGCGGCGCGCATGTGCTACCGAAGTACCTGTTGGGCCGTCCGATCGACCAGTGGGTGACGCCCCTCTCCAGTCGATTGCCGGTGGATCTCCAGGCCGGCGCACTCGGGCTGCTCGTCTCCGCCTCGAGAGGCGATCAGCGAAGGTGGGGGATTCCGCGGCCCGCTCACCGGCTCGGGCACGAGCACCCGACGCTCTCGCAGGACCTGCCCCGTCTGGCGGCCGACGGTCGCGTCGAGGTGAAGCCGGACATCGAGACCGTCGACGGGGCCGCCGTCCGGTTCGTCGACGGCTCGCGAGCCGACCTCGACGCGATCATCTGCGCGACCGGCTACCACGTGAGCTTCCCCTACCTCGACGACGCCCTGCTCGACCGCATCGATCCGGGCGGCGCCGCCGATCGCGTGAACGGACGGATACGCGACAACCGGATCGACCTCTACCGTCACGTCGTGTCCCCCGATTGCCCGGGGCTCTACTTCCTCGGTCTCGTGCAGCCGCTGGGGGCCATTCCCCCGCTCGCCGAGGCGCAGGCCGAGTGGGTCGCCGATCTGCTGGATGGCTCGGCCGCCCTGCCGCCGGTCGAAGAGATGCGCGACAGCATGACCCGAACCCGCGCGGGGCTGAGCCGCCGGTTCGTCGACTCGAGCCGCCACACGCTCGAGGTGGACTTCTTCCCATACCTGCGTCTGATGGCCCGCGAGCGCCGGCATGGCCGGCGCCGGGCGCGCGGGCGGAGCTGAAGCGACCTGCGCCCTCAGGCCCGTAGCGCCCTCGTCACCCCGCGGTAGATGAGCACCAGCGCGACGGCCTGCACCAGGTGGTACAGCGCGTTGTGGTCGAAGTAGACGGCGTGGATCGCCACCTGCCGTTGCTGGATCGCGGCGGCCACGAACGTGAGGACGAGCCCGACGAGGGCCTCCCGGAACCCCGAATGCGGCGAGCGCCGGTGGGCGACCACGAGGGCCCCGAGCAGGAAGATGGCCGCCGGCAGATAGTGCGCGACGGCCACTGCGAACGATCGAGACCCGGAGATCACGACGCCCGAGTAGATGACGAACACGAGACCGGTCATGCCGATGAGCCCGCTCGCGAGCTGGTCGCGCAGCACGAGCCGGGCGCCCATTCCCCAGGCGCCGAAGGCCGCGAGACCGATCGAGATCAGGCTGGCGGGCCACAGGATGTCGTTCCCGGGCGTCCCCTCCACATCGAAGAAGCCGTGGACGGTGCCGCCGAACGCCGCGCCGAGCCCCACCCCGACGTAGAAGACCAGCATCCAGAAACGGACACGCCCGAACCGCTGCCCCACGACGATCCGCCAGATGACCCAGAGGCAGAGAAGCGTGATCGCGTAGTCGGTGAGAGTGACGTCGGGATCGCGAATGCCGAAGAGCTCCATGTGCGCCAGCCTCCTCAGGGTGCTCGCCCACCGGCCGCCGGAGCCTCTCCGCCGCGTGTCTCTCTCGGGATGACCCCTGCCGGACGACCCGGAGTCATCCGTATTGTGATCGTCGACGAACGGCAATGGCGGTGGTTCGGCAACCCTGGAGATCCGGAGTCTTCACATGCGCGTTCGATCCAGGACCTCGACCCCGTCCGGGTGGCGTGGAGCGGCAATCCTGTCGCTCGCGGCAGCGACGGCCTCGTGTCGCGTCGCGAACGCCCCGCGGCCGGGCGCGACCGGGGATGAGATCCCCCTGACGCTCGAAAACATCTATCGAGTCGGGGGCGGCGCGGGCGGCGTCGCGATCTCGCCCGATGGCGTCATGCTCGCCGTGTCGGGGCAGGGACCGGACGGAGGCGGGATCTACGCGCAGCCGGCCGACGGCTCGGCGCCGACGCTCTGGGTGCGCGGCGGGGGTCAGACCTGGTCGCCTTCCGGCGACCGGCTCGCGTTCACCTCGGGCGGCGCGCTCTCGGTCGTCGACCGCGGCTCGACCGAGCCGCGGGTCGTGGCGGAAGGGCTCGCCGGAACGCGGGCGCCGGCATGGTCGCCCGATGGCTCCACGATCGCGTTCTACTCCACGGAGAGCGGGTTCCAGGACATCTGGCTGGTGGCGGCCGACGGGTCCACGGAGCCTCGCCGGCTCACCGAGTCGGCGGCCGAGGCGGACGACTCGCGGTTCACGCCGGCGTGGTCGCCGGACGGGCGGTGGATCGCGTACGTGTCGAACGAAGCGGACTGGTGGCACGACGACGTGTGGATCGTGCGCACCGCCGACGGCCGACGCTTCAAGGTGTCGAGCCGGCTCATGGCATCGTCGAGCCCCGTCTGGTCGCCGACCCGGCCACAGCTGGTCCTGATGGGTACCGCGAAGGACGAGTACTGGTACGAGGACCTGTCGTACCTCTACCTGGTCGAGCTCGACCTCGGCGGCGACCGACCGCGCGTCGTGCGCGAGGCGCCGATCGACATGCAGGTGTGGGCGAGCGACTTCATCATGCGCTTCGACCCCTTCTGGTCGGGCGACGGAGACCGGGTCTTCTTCCCCTACCAGGAGCGGGGCGCGTTCGACCTGTGGGTCGTGCCCGCGGTCGGCGGCGTCGCCACGAGGGTCACGAACGTGGGCGGCGTGTGGTCGTCGCTCCACGCCACGCCCGACGGGTCGCGCGCCGTCTTCTCGCGCGACGCGCCGCTCGAGGGCCGCGAGGCCTGGATCGTCGACGCGAGCGGCGGTCCGGCCCGCCGGGTGACCTCGTTCTCGCCCCGGTTCGCCGATCTCCAGCGCCCGGTCGAGATCTCGTTTCCGACCTTCGACGACCTGTTCATCCAGGGCTTTCTTTACCTGCCCCCGGTGATCCGCGACGCGGTCGGGGGCGGGGAGGGGGCGGGGGCTTCCGGGCTCGCTCTGGGGAGCGCCGCGGGGCGCGCGCTCGCGACGTACGACGGCCCCTCGTGTCCGGCGCTCGTCCAGGTCCACGGCGGAGGGACGAACTCCTACTACCAGGGGACCAACCTCACCGAGCAATACCTGGCGTCGCGGGGGTTCGTCGTGCTCGCCATCAACTACCGTGGCGGGTCCGGGTTCGGACGGTCGTTCCAGGATCTGTCGATCGAGGACTGGCTCAACGACCAGTCGAAGGACCCCGGGGCGGCGGCCGACTGGCTGCGCGAGCAACCCTGGGTGAACGACCGCGTCGGGATCTACGGTGGGAGCTACGGCGGGATGCAGTCGATGTCGGCGATCACGCGCACACCCGACAAGTTCGATGCGGCGGTCCCGATGCGGGGGATCTACTCGGAAGCGCTCACGCTGCCCTACGCCGACCGACTCGGGAAGATCTTCACGATCACGGGTCACGGGGGGACGCCGGAGGGGCGCCCGGAGATCTACGCGAAGTCGGAGACGCTCGACCGGATGGAGGCGATTACGGCGCCGGTGCTGATCATGCACGGCGAGGAGGACGTCCGCGCCCCGTTCGAGAACTTCCGGCTCGCGGTCGAGCGGCTGACCGAGCTCGGGAAGGAGTTCGAGTCGATGACCTACCCCGAGGGACACGGCTTCCGCGACCCGGCGAACTCGATCGACATGTACTCGAGACTCGAGGAGTTCTTCCGCAGACACCTCGGAGAATGCCGATGAGCGCCGGGACGCGGTTCCGGCACGGGCGGCTCGTGGCCGTGGCCCTCGTAGTCGCCGGCCTCGGTCTCCCCCCGACCCCCACGGACGGGCAATGGACAAACCGGTATCCGAAGCTCGACGGTTACCGACACCACATCTACCTCGAGGGCTACGAGCTCCCGATCCTCGCGAACGGTCCGATCGACGCGGCGCCGGCGCCCGGGGGCGGCTCGCTCGCGTTCTCCGCCCGCGGGTGGATCTGGGTGCTGGATCTCTCGACCGGGGTCGCGCGGCGGCTGACCGACGGGGCCGGGATGGACGCCCGGCCGGCCTGGTCGCCGGATGGCGAGACGCTCGCGTTCGTGCGCGACGACACCCGCGACACGCACATCGTGATCGTCGATGCCGAGTCGGGCGCGGAGCGCGCGACGATCGACACGCCGGCGCTCGACCTCGACCCCGCCTTCGGTCCCGACGGAGCGGAGATCCTCTACTCCTCCGGCCGGACCGGGACGCTCGACCTGTGGGCGCGCGACCTCGAGACGGGGACCGAGCGACGCGTTACCGAGGCGGCGGGGATCGAGCTGCGACCGCAGCCGGGCCGTGATGGGATGGTGTATCTGGCCAAGGGGCCGGGCCAGGTACCCGATCGCATCGTCCTGCACACGGACGAGGCGTCGGGGCCGCGTGAGGTATCGCTCGTCCAGGCGGACATCGCATCGATGATGCGGCCCGCTCTCGACCCGGCGGGGTCGGTCGTCGCGTACGGCTGGCCGACGCAGGAACGGGGATGGGAGCTCAGGCTCCTCCACGTGGACGAGCCCGGACCGTCGATCCTCCTCGAGTCGGGCGGCATGCCGCTGACTCCCGCCTGGAGTCACGATGGCCGGTGGGTCTACTACTCGGAGTCGGACGACGACGAGCGGATGCGGCTCTGGCGGGTGCCGCGCGCGGGCGGCGGCGCGGAGACCGTGCGCGTAACTGCCTGGGAGTGGGGCGTGCCGACGGCCCGGGTGCGCGTGCGGACCACGCTCGACGGGCGTCCGTCGGGCGCGCGGCTGAGCGTTCTCGACGCGAGCGGTCACCCGGCTGTCCCCGACGCGGGCACGTCTCACTTCGATGGCCAGAACGGCCGCGTGTTCTTCCATTCGCCGGGGGTGGTCGAGCTGACCGTCCCGGCCGGCACGGTGACGGTGGCCGGCGTCGTCGGGCTGGCCACCCCCGAAGCGAGCGCCACCGTCGATGCGCGGCCGGGAGGGGTGACCGAGGTCGCGCTCGATCTCGAGTCCGTCTGGGACGCGCGGGCCGCCGGTCTCGTCTCGGGTGAGCATCACCCCCATCTGAACTACGGCGGTCCCTACGATCTCGCCCCGTCGGACCTCGTCGTGATGATGCGCGCCGAGAACCTCGACGTCGCGACCCCGCTGCTCGCCAATCTGCACAACCGGTTCGGGCATCAGGACATGTGGGGGTGGCAGACGGGGTCGGCCCCGCTGGTCCGCTTCGGGCAGGAGGTACGTTCCCACTTCCTCGGTCACCTGGGTCTCATCGAGACCCGTGAGCTGTTCTGGCCGTGGGTCTGGGGGCCGGGATACGAGGTGTACGGGGCCGATGACCGCGAGAACGCGGAGGCGCTGCGTTTCGCCCGGGCCCAGGGCGGTCTGGCCTACTACGTCCATCCCCTCTTCGTCTCCGACCCGTTCGCCGAGGGGGGCGCGTCGGCGATCCCCATCGAGCTCATCGCGGACGCCGTGCTCGGAGACCTGGATGCGCTCGAGCTGGTCTGCCTGTGGAGCGACGAGCTGGGGACTGCCGAGGTGTGGTACCGGTTCCTCAACCTCGGCATCCCGATCGCCGCGTCCGCCGGGACCGACGTCATGCTGGACTTCTTCAGGACGATGGCGATCGGCACGACGCGCGTGTATGCCGACACCGGGGGCGAGCTGAACTGGCCCGCGTACATCGCCGCCCTTCGCGAGGGGCGGTCGTTCGTGACCAACGGCCCCATGGTGCGGCTCGACGTGGGTGGGAGCGCGCCCGGCGGTGTCGTGCAGCCCGGTCGGGTCTCGTTCGAGGTGGCCCTCGCCTCGGCCGCCCCGGTCGACCGGATCGAGGTGCTGGTGAACGGCGCCGTGGTCGCAGGGGGGGAGGGACTCGCCTCGGCCGGTCGGACGACGCTGTCGGGAACGCTCGACCTCCCCGAGGGTGGCTGGATCGCGGCGCGCGCGCTCGGCGGCGAGACTGTGTGGCCCTCGATGGACAGCTATCCTTTCGGGCACACGTCGCCGGTGTGGATCGGATCGCGCGGGAGCGTCGACCCCGCGGCCGCACGCGCGGCCGCCGCGGAGCTCGGCGAGGCGCTCGCCGTCAGCCGTGCGCTTCTCGAGGCCGGCTATGGAGAGGCCGAGATCCCGTCGCTGCTGGCGCGGTTCGACGAGGCCCGCGTGCGACTCGCCGAGCTCGTCGGCGGTAACTGAGTGGGCGGGCGCCGCATGAGACGGAAGCGCTCGATCGCGCTCGTCATCCGCGAGCACGACGACGACGGTCGCGTCGCCGGGTGCGGCGCCACCGGTCGCTGGCTCGTCGTCCGACGCCCGGACGACGACGAGGACCTGCCGGGCGTCTGGGGCCTGCCGGCCGGCACCTCCGCGCCCCACGAGAGCGAAGAGGATCTGGTGCGCCGGATCGGCCGCGAGAAGCTGGGGGTGAGGCTGGAGCCGGGTGCACGCGTCGCGTCCGGCTCGACCGAGCGCCCCGGTTACACGCTCGAGATGGATCTGTGGACCGCGCGGCTCGGGTCCGGCGGGGTCGATCTCGGGCGCGGTCCCGAGACGACCACCCGGTACTCGGACTGGAAGTGGGACGGCCCGCCCGCCCTCGAGGACGGCGCCCGCGCCGGGTCGCTGTGCTGCCGATTGGGGCTCGAGCTGGTCTGATCGTCTCGAGCCGTGCGTGTCAGCTCGACTGGAAACCGGTCACCCTGGTGATCGTCCCGTCCGGACGGGCCGCGATGTGGTTCGTTCCGGACATCTCCAGACCGCCGGGGCCCGTGGCCTCCCAGGGGACGAGGGCCTCGCCTCGGCACACCACGGCCGGCCCCGTCACCCGGATCTCGAAGCCGGGCATGAAGTGCTGCGAGTTCCCGATGTGCTGCGAGAGCAGCGCGCGTCCCCCGGCGTCGGCGTACTCGTCCCGAAAAACCACGTCCTCGGCGCAGCACGACGCGAGCAGCGCGTCGCGGGCGTCGGCGTCCGTCTCGTTCCAGGCGGCGAACCACGCGTCGAGCGAGGCACCGAGGTGCCTGGAGAGATCGTCGCGGTTCGCCCTGAGCGCCAGCCGGCTGAGGTGGAACCTCCAGCCCGCCTCGTGCCCCTGCGTCTCTTCGGTGCTCGGAAGGTCGCTGTGCACGATCCGCGCGATCGTCTCCAGGCCGTCGGGCTCGAGCGTCACCTCTACGCGGGTGGACCCCGCCGGGAGGCTCTCCGTCTGGGGCCCGGAGGCCACGCCCCACGACAGGGCGAGCCGGTGCGCCGATGGGTCGTAGTCGAGCACCTCGCCCCGGATCACCGTCTGGAACTGCGGGAAGCTCGCCTCGAACGGGCTCCCCGTCTCGGGCGTGAACGACACGGCGCCCCCCATCCACGCTCCGAAGCCCTCCGGCGTGGAGATGATCCCCCAGACGGTATCGACCCGCGCCTCGATGCGCTTCGACACATCGACGTGTAGAGTGGCGGTCTCCTTCATCTTTCCCGGTTCCTTTCGCGCTCGGCCCGCTCGGCCATGTCCTTGAGAGCTTCGAGTCGGTCGCTCCACATCGCCTCGATGAAGAGCGCCAGCGTCCCCATCTCGCGTCGCCTCGCCCGGTAGTACCGATACCGGCCGTCGCGGCGGACCGAGACGAGCCCCGCCTCACGCAGCTTCCTCAGATGCTGCGACACCGCGGCGAAGCTCACCGGCACCCGCGCCGCGATGTCGCCGGCGCTCAGCTCGCGATCCCAGATGAGCTGGAGGATCTGCATCCGTCGGGGCTCCGACGCGATTCGAAGTCCGGTCGTGTCCATACGTTATTTTAGTGATAACTTAAATAATGTGCAAGCCCTCGTCGGCTGCGACCGGAAAGGGAAGCGACGGCCTCCCACACGCGGTCATCCCGGCACCCGGGGGCGGGATCGAGAGTGGCTTCTCTTGACAATCTGAAGAAGTCCGTCCAAGCTTGCTTCAGAATATCTGAAGGAGTGCGGAGAATGACGAGACAGTCGGGGGAACTGTTGCAGGGCACGCTCGAATTGCTGGTACTGCGTGCGCTCTCGCTCGAGCCGATGCACGGTTGGGGGCTCGCGCAACGGATCGAGCAGATGAGCCGCGACGTCTTTCAGATCAGCCAGGGCTCGCTCTATCCGGCGTTGCAGCGGATGAAGCGAAAGGGGTGGATCCGCTCCGACTGGCGGACGACCGAGAACAACCGGCGGGCGCGCTACTATGCGCTGACGTCCGCCGGCGCGCTCCAGCTCGAGCACGAAACCACGAGCTGGCGCAGGGCCTCCGAGGCGGTCGAACGGGTTCTCGCTTGGGAAGGAGGCACGGAGTGAGGCGGCTCGTCCATCGGGCCATCGCCGAGGTTCGCGAGCGAGTCCGGGCCCTCCTCTTTACGGGCCGGGAGAACCGTGAGCTCGAAGAGGAGCTGCGTTTCCACGTCGACCGGCAGATCGAGGAGAACCTGCGCTCGGGTCTGGAGCCTCGAGAGGCGCGGCGGCAGGCGTACCTCAGGTTGGGGGGACGCTCCCGGGTTCGCGAGGCGACACGGGATGCGCGCGGGGTCCGTTGGATCCAGGCGGTAGCACAGGATGCGCGGTACGGACTGCGGGGCATCAGAAAGCAACCGGGGTTCGCGCTGACGCTGGTTCTCACGATCGGTCTCGGAGTGGGAGCTAACGCGGCCATGTTCGGGGTCGTGGACGCGCTCCTTCTGCGTCCCCTGCCGTACGGCGAGCCCGATGGCCTCGTCGATGTGCGGACCTTCGACCCGGAGAGCGGGTCCATCGGCCGGTACGTGACGCTGGAGGATGCGCGCGAGTGGACCGACCGGCAGGACGTCCTGGACGGCGCGTTCCAGCACCAGCGGGGCAGCGTGCTCTACGCGGGGGGCGACGAGCCCCTGTCGATCCCGGTCCAGATCGTCGCTCCCTCCTTCGAAGAGGTGTTGCGCGTGCGCCCGGCCCTGGGTCGAGGGCTCGAGCCCGCCGACGCGGGCGTCGGGGCCGAACCCGTGGCGGTGTTGAACGACGGGTTCTGGCGATCCGCGTTCGGGGCCGACCCCGAGGCTCTTGGTCGGGTCATCGAGCTGGATGGCATCAGGCACCGAATCGTCGGCGTGATGCCGAAGGGCTTCAAGTTTCCGACGTATTCGCACACCGAGGCATGGGTCGCCCTTCGAAGTGATGGGACCGGGCTCGGTCAGGAATTGCACCGGGCGGAGTTGACGGCCCGGCTCAGGCCCGAGGACACGATCGAGACCGCGCAGGCGCGGGCCGACGCCCTGGCCGCCGCTCTCGGGGAGACCGCACCGCGCGAGGCGCCGTGGACCGTCCGGCTGTCGAGCTTCAGCGATTGGCGCAACTCGGCGGCCGACCGGTCGCTGTGGTTCCTTACCGCGGCGGTCGGGTTGATCCTGCTCGTCGCGATCCTGAACGCGATGAACCTCCTTCTGGTACGCGGCTGGTCGCGGACGAGAGAGCTCGCCGCCCGGCTCGCGCTCGGCGCCTCGCGGACACGGGTCATCGGTCAGCTTCTCACGGAAGGACTCGTCCTCTCGCTGGCAGGCGGTGTGGCCGCGGTGCTGTTCGCGCTCACCGCCCTGAGGGCGATGCAGGGGATCATGCCTCCGGCGATCACGTTCTACTCGCCGTATACGGTCGGCGTCGAACAACGGACCCTGTGGTTCACCTTTCTCGTGGCATGCACCGTCGGCATCGTCGGTGGTCTCTTGCCCGCACTCTTCGCGACGAGAATCGGCGTCGGTGCGCTCTCCCCCGCGACGTCGGTCCACGCCGCGCGGACGCCGGCCCGGAGTCGGTTGCGCAGGGTCATCGTGGTCGCCGAGATGGCCATGTCGGTCGCGCTTCTCGTCGGAGCGGGTCTGTTCATCAACAGCTTTACGCGGCTTGTGCGGGTCGATCCCGGGTTCCGACTCGAAGACATCGCGATGCTGAACCTGAGCCTGCCTGCCTCGGAGTACGAGGACGGCGAATCTCGCATGACCTTCATCCGAGCCCTCGAAGGGCGGCTCGAGGCCATACCCGGCGTCGTCGGAGTCACCACCGGGGGAGGGGGACTACCGGCTTCGACGTACGTATATGGAGAATCGGTCCAGGCCGAAGGGGCGCCTCCGACGGCCGGCGGACTTCCGGCCGGCGGGATCCCGCTCGCGGCCGTCTCCCCCGACTTCTTCGACCTCTTCGATGTCGAGATACTCTCGGGTCGCCGGTTCGGGCCCGCGGACGCCGGAACCGACAATGCGATCGTCGACGTCGACCTCGCGCGTCACCTGTGGGGCGAGGCGAGCCCGCTCGGACGGCGGTTCCGCATCGGTGAGAGCGGGAACTGGAGGACGGTGGTCGGAGTCGTCGGGGACCTCCGACTGCTGGGGGCGGACGACCGGCTGGGGGATTTCGAGATCCTGCACCCCGCCGGCAGCGGGGCCTTCAGCTTCGCGACCCTCGCGGTCCGCTCGAGCGGACCTCCCGAGGCGCTCTTTCCGGCCCTCCGCGACGCCGTACACGGCCTCTCACCGCGACAGCCGATCGCGGACCTGCGGACAGCGGAGGCGGAGTACATGGACCAGATCGCGATGCCCCGCTTCCTGCTCGTGCTGATGTCGATGCTGGCGGGGCTCGCGATCGCACTGTCGACGGTGGGCATCTACGGCGTTCTCGCGTACGGCGTGGCCCAGCGGAGATACGAGCTCGCGGTACGGATCGCGGTCGGAGCGACGCCCCCGGAGCTCTCGCGAAAGGTTCTGCTCGAAGGTCTCGGCCTCGCGGCGGCGGGGTCGACCGTCGGTGTGGCCATCGCGCTCGCGTTCTCCGGGGCGATCCGGACCCTTCTCTACGGTGTCTCGCCCACCGACCCCGTCACGATCGGCATCGTCGTGCTCGGGAGTCTGGCTGTGGCCGCGTTCGCATGCTGGTGGCCTGCGCGGCGGGCGGGGCGGATCGATCCGGTACGGATGCTGAACGTGGGGTGAGGGACGCGCGAGCGCTCAGCCGCGTCCTCTAGAGCGCCGTGTCGAGCCGATCGGCCACCGGCAGCGCCGGTGACCGCGCGGCCACCCCGACGTACCCGACGATGGAGAGCGCCATCGCGGGAAACACCTCGTGGACGACCTCGCCCACCGGCAGCCAGCCCCAGACGACGAGCACGCCGAAACCCGTGACGAGCGACGTGATGGCCGCCGCGCCGTTCCCGCGCTTCCAGTAGAGACCGAGGACGACCGCCGGGAAGAAGCACGCCGCGTAGAGGCTCCCCGAGAACGCCGTCAGATCGACGATGCTCCCCGGCGGGTCGAGCGCGATGAGTGCCGTGATGATGGCGAACACGGCCACCCAGCGCCGCGTCTCGGCGACCGCGCGGTTCTCATCCACGTCGCGGAAGAGCGAGATGATGTCGCGCTCCCAGGTCGACGCCATCACGAGGAGGACGCTGTCGAGCGACGACATCGCGGCGGCGAGCATGGCCACGACGATGATCGCGGAGGGGAGGGCGGGCAGGATGTCCGCCTGGCCGAGCAGTGTCGGGACGACCAGGTCGGACTCCGTCATCCCGCTCCCGAGGATCGCGTGGGCGAAGAGCCCGATCGGGAGGATCAGCGAGTAGACCAGCAGAAAGGCGGCCGTGGAAACCCAGAGCCCCCTCCGCACGGCGCGCGAGTCCGCGAGCGCGTAGAAACGGGTGAGCTGCCGCGGGTCGACGATGAACTTGAGCGTCCCGGCCACGATGATCCCGATCAGCACCGGGAACGGCATCGCGGCATCCCAGCGGAAGAGGCTCTCGGTCTCGGGGGCGGTCCTTACGAGCTCGATCGCGTCGAGCCCGCCCGCCGCGTTCACCGTGCCCCAGAACAGCAGGACGCCCGCGACGATCATCACCACGCCCTGCACGGCGTCGGTCCGTACGACCGAGATGAAGCCTCCCACCGCGGTGTACGTCATCACGACGACGAAGACGACGGCGATCGCGACGACGTAGGGCATATCGAGGAAGACCTCGAGCAGATTCCCGATCCCCTTGAAGACCGCGGTCATGTAGAGGAAGCTCGAGAAGATCACGACGATGGCGGCGAGGGTGCGGGCCCGGCCGC
Organism: Gemmatimonadota bacterium; assembly: GCA_033720355.1. Taxonomy (GTDB): domain Bacteria; phylum Gemmatimonadota; class Gemmatimonadetes; order Palauibacterales; family Palauibacteraceae; genus Palauibacter. Next base: position 461 of record JAWWCR010000013.1, on the reverse strand, counting down.
TCTGGAACCGGAAGCCGACGTAGTCCGCGAGGGTGACCGAGTCGACCGCCCCGGTGAACGCACGCAGCCTCGGTGCGATCCACAGCCACGAGGCGAAGGAGAAGAGGACCACGCCGGGCGCGAGGAGGAGCCAGGGCGCTCCGTAGGTGTACGCCTGACCCGAGAAGCCGACGAAGCTGTTCGTGCTCGAGTAGGTCGCGAAGAACGACAGCCCGATGACGACGCCGCCCATCGTCCGGCCGCCCACGTAGTAGTCGGCGCGGTTCGCGGTCTCGCGTCGGCCCTCGATCGCGTGCCGGACGAGGAGGAGGCCGTACACCCCGAGCAGCGCGAGCGCGATCCAGTGCTCCTGTAGCCAGGCCATGCCGTCTCCCGCCGGGGTGACCCCGTGGGAGGCGGCCCGTCGTCGCCCCCCGGTCAGGCCTCAATGATGGGGGGCGCGCCCGGGGCCACAAGAGTCG
>JAWWCR010000012.1:0-48608 GCA_033720355.1 Gemmatimonadota bacterium | reverse complement strand
GTTTGCTCCCTCGCTCTGTCTCTCCTGCTCGTTCTTCCGGGTGTGGCGCTGGGACAGCAGCGCGCCGGAGAGCTTGTCGGAGAGATCAACGCGGCGCTCGCCGCGAACCCGACCCCGCAGGGGGCGTTCCGAATCGACATCGACAGTTCCGGTAAGCTCGTCGCCGAGCAGCGCGACGCGACGGGCGTGATCGCCACGTGGGAGATCTACATGGAAGACATCGAGTCGGTCACCCAGAGCGACGCGGGTCACGTGTACCTGAACTGTGGTGGAGATGTCGGACGCTGCGCGAAGCAGGTATGCAACGGCGTCCAGGAGAACTTTACCGGCTGCGTGCGCGGAAACGGCGCCGCCCGCCACTCCCGCTACTCCGATGCCCTCGAGCTGAGGTACGGCTACGATACGCGCGCCATGCGCTCGATCGGGGCGGCGTTCGACGGGCTGATGGCCCTCGATCTGGGGATGTAGACCACCCGGCCGGTTCGCCGCTGCGAGCTGGCACACGGTGAGAGGTGAGAGAAGAGGGGGGCGCCGATGGCGTCCCCCTTCTCTTGTCCCGGTCTACCAGCGGAGGCGGAGGATGCGTCCCGACGGCCCCACAGCCCATGCGGTCGAACCCGACGCACCGACGGCCCAGAAACGGCCGGGGTCGACCAGCCGCCACGGCCCGGTAGCGTCGCTCGTGACGGCCAGCCCGCCCGGGCCCGCCGCGAGCAGAATCGGCGACCCGGCGCCATCGGATCCCATGGCGCCTCCGTAGACGGCCCCGGGGATCGGGGTCCGCGTCGCGAGGTCCCAGGTGACGCCTCCGTCGTCGGTGATCGCCACGTTGTCGGTGAACCCGTCGGGTTGTCCGAGGTCACCGCCGAGAACCACGCCGAGCCGGTCGTCGCCGAAGACCACCGAGAAGGCTCCGGCACCGCTCCCCGAGACGATCGGCAGATCCGTCGCGGCCCACGTGTCGCCATAGTCGGCGGTCGCGAGGAGCCGCGCCCGCTCGCCCGCCCCCGTCCCGATCCACGCACGTCCGTCCGGTCCGGTCTCGACGCAGGTGCCGCTCGCCGCGAATCCTCCTTCCCCCTCGACCGCGGGAGGGAGGGCGGCGCCGTCGAGACGACGCCAGGTACGGCCCCCATCGCCGGTGAGGAGGATCCGCAGCTCGCCGCCCACCGCGTCGCCGTACGCGACGCCGCGACGCTCGTCCCAGAAATCGAGGCAGTCGTAGAAGCCCTCCGGCTCGTCGTTCACCCACGTCGGCGACCAGGTCGCGCCTCCGTCATCCGTACGGTAGATGCGCGACTGCGAACCGGGGCCCGCGCTGAGAACGACCGCGCGCCCGGCGTCGAAGGCGTGTATGTCCCTGAACTGGAGGGAGTCGAGCGTTTGAACGGGTCGCCGCACCCACGTATCGCCCGCGTCGGTCGAGCGCAGCACGACGCCCTCGTGCCCGCTCACCCAGACGACGCCCGCGCCGACCGGGCTCACGGCCTGGAGGACCGCATCGACGCCGCTCTCGAGCTCCGTCGTCTCCGACGGCGACTGACCCCCGACCCCCATCGCCGGGGCCGTGAGCACACCCGAGAGAGCGATCGCCTTCCCGAGAGACCTCACCCGGCCGCGGCGGTTCACGCGTCCCGCCGCACGTATCGCGCGAAGGTGTCGATGTCGATGTTCGAGCCCGACACGAGCAGACACGCTCGCCGCCCCTCGAGGCGGTCGCGCAGCGGTCCGCAGACAGCCGCGTACGGGGCCGCGGACGCCGGCTCGACGGACAGCTTCGCATCCTCGTACAGCGTCCGCATCGCGTCGAGGATCGCCCGGTCGTCGACGAGCACGACGTCGTCCACGCGGTCGCGGATCACCGAGAAACCATACGGCTCGGTGTACGGCGCCCCGAGACTGTCGGCGACGGTATCGATGGCATCGATCGCCCGGCATTCCCCCGCGTCCAGGCTCCTTCGCATGGTGTCCGCTCCCACCGGCTCGACGCCATAGACTGCGCACGCCGGCCGCACCGCCTTCACGAACGCACACACGCCGGCGAGTATCCCGCCTCCGCCCACCGGCACCACGATCGCGTCGAGGTCCTCGATCTGCTCGAGCATCTCGAGCCCGAGCGTCGAAGTGCCCGTGATGGTCGGGACTCCGTCGAAGGGGTGGATGAACAGGCGGCCCTCGTCGCGGGCGATCCGCTGGGCGAGCGCGAACCCCGTCGCGCCATCGGGCGCCCGCTCGATCTCGGCCCCGTACGCCCGGCAACGAGCGACGCGGCCCGGGTTCGCCGAGTCGAGGATCACCACCTTCGCGGTGGTCCCCGCGGACCGCGCGGCGTACGCGACCGCGATCGCGTGATTGCCGGCGCTGACGGCCGTCACCCCGCGCTCGACCGCTCCAGCCGGCGCATCGAGGATGTTCATCAGGGCGCCGCGGACCTTGAACGTCCCGGTCCGCTGGAAGAGCTCCAGCTTCAGGAACAGGGTGGAATCGGCGGGCCGCGAAGCGCCCGCGGTATCGGGGGTCCACCGGCGCACCGGCGTCTCGACGATGTGCCCCGCGAGCTTCGTCAGGGCCGCCGATGTCGCGTCGGGGGTCGGTGCTGGCGGTTCGGTCACTTTGCATCTCCGGGTTGACACCGGCGCGAGCGCGGGACATCGTCGGCGCCATGATGCGCTACACGGACCACCACGGCCACCACCACATCCACCGCGGGAGCGGAGGCCGGTGATCGTGTAGCCGTACGCAGGAATGCGACTGAACGTGATCGATGCCGGCCCGGTGGCCGGCTTTTTTTGTGCCCGCCATCGGGACGGCGCGAGGAAGATGCCGAACGTATGCGGGAACAACGCAGGAATGTCAGGCTCGGCCTCCCGAAGGGGCGGATGCAGGATCGGGTCGTCGAGCTGCTCGGCGCGGCCGGGGTCGGGGTCGAGCTCGGAGAGCGCACGTATCGGCCCCGCGTCGAGCTCGCGGGGTTCGAGGCGAAGCTCCTGAAACCGCAGAACGTCGTCGAGATGCTGCACGTCGGCTCGCGCGATCTCGGGTTCGCGGGGGCGGACTGGGTCGCCGAGCTCGATGGCGACCTCGTCGAGTTGCTCGACACCGGTCTCGATCCGGTGCGGGTGGTCGCGGCCGCGCCCGCCGGGTCCGACGTCGAGGTCCCCCGCGATCGGCCGCTGGTCGTCGCTTCCGAGTACGCGCGCCTCGCCCGCCGGTGGATCGCCGATCGAGGTCTCGACGCCACCCTCGTGCGCTCCTACGGCGCGACCGAGGTGTTCGCGCCCGAGGACGCGGACGTGATCGTCGACAACACGGCAACGGGGGTCACGCTCCAGGCGAACGGTCTCGTGGTGATCGACGAGCTGATGCGCTCGTCGACCCGGCTGTACGCCAATCCCGCGGCGCTGGGGGACCCCGGCATCCGGGCCTCGATCGAGGACCTCGTCCTGCTGCTCCGGTCGGTCCTCGAGGCCCGGCGTCGCGTGATGCTGGAGCTGAACGTACCGGCCGATCTCCTCGATCGCGTCGTCGCGATCCTCCCGTGCATGCGAAAGCCCACGCTCGCTCGATTGCACGAGGAGGACGGATACGCCGTGCGGGTGGCGGTCCCGCGCACCGAGCTGCCCGGCTTGATCCCGCGGATCAGGTGTCTGGGGGGCACGGACCTCATCGTCTCGTCCCCCGAGCAGATCGTCCCGTGAGCGCGACGATGCCCGGGCGCACGCCCGACGGGGAGGCGACGACGGCCATGCGGCGGCTGCGGCTCGACCGGAACGAGCGGCTTCGCGCCGCTCCCGAGCTGGCCGATCTCCTGGCGAGCGTCCCCCTGGAGACGGTCGGCCGCTACCCGGACGCGGGCGACCTCGAAGCGGCGCTCGCCGACCGCTGGAGGGTCGCGCCGGATCGGGTCCTGGTCACGGCCGGGGCGGACGACGCGATCGACAGGATGACCCGTGCCTTGCCGACCTCCCGGCGGGAGATCCTGAGCGTGACTCCGACCTTCGAGATGTACCCGTTCTTCGCGAGGCTGGCCGCCGCGCGCGTCGTCGCGATCCCCTGTCTCGACGACCCGGCGCCCGACGAGTTGCTCGGGGCGGTCGGACCGCGCACCGGTGCGGTCGTGGTCGTCACGCCCCACAACCCGACCGGGCGCTCGGGCGCGACCGCGCGCCGGAGCGACGTCGCGCGCGCCGTGCCGGACCGGTGGCTCGTCGTCGATCTGGCGTACGTGGAGTTCTCGGACGAGGACCCGACACCGACGTTGCTCGAACGACCGAACGCGGTCGTCATCCGGACGCTCTCGAAGGCGTGGGGGCTGGCGGGTGTGCGGATCGGTTACGCCCTGGGGTCCCCCGCCGCGATCGAGCGTCTGAGGAAGGCCGGCCCGCCGTACGCGGTCGCCGGCCCCTCGCTGTGGATCGCGGAGCGTGCGCTCTCGATGGAGGAGCGGATCACGCGGCCATACGTGGAGGCCGTGCGCCGCGAACGCGATCGGCTCGGCGAGTTGCTTCGGGGGCTGGGGGCCGAGGTGTTCCCGTCGTGCGCGAACTTCGTCCTCGCGCGACTCGACGGCGCGGCGGTCTTCGCCCGATCGCTCGCCCGTCAGGGCATCTTCGTGCGGCGGTTCGACGGGGAGGGAGACCTCGTACGCATCACGCTGCCGGGCGACCCGACGGCGTTCGCCCGTCTCGAACGGACCGTCCGAAGCGCCTGGCCCGAGGGCCTTCGTCCGTCGGGCGCGGCCGCTCCGGGAGCCCTCACATGAGCTCACCGAGAGCGGCATCGGACCGTCGCGGCCGCTGCGAGCGCGCGACCGCCGAGACGCGCGTCGTCGCGACCGTGGCGCTCGACGGGTCGGGGTCGAGCGACATCTCGACCGGTCTCGGGTTTCTCGACCACATGCTGACGACCCTGTCGTTCCACTCCTCGATCGATCTCGAGATCGCGACCTCTGGCGATCTGCACGTCGACGACCACCACTCCGTCGAGGACACGGCGCTGGCGTTGGGGAATGCGCTCTCGGCGGCCATCGGCGACGCCGCGGGGGTCGCTCGCTTCGGGTGGGCGTTCGCGCCGCTCGATGAAGCTCTCGCCCGCGCGGTCGTCGATGTGTCGCGTCGGCCTCATGCCGCCGTCGACCTCGGGCTGCGGCGAGAGCGTCTGGGGGACGTGTCGTGCGAGAACCTGCCTCACTTCTTCGGTTCCCTCGCGAGCGCCGCGGGTCTCACGCTCCACATCGACGTGCTGCGGGGCCACAACGACCACCACCGCGTCGAGGCCGCCTTCAAGGCGCTCGCCCTCGCGCTGCGCGCCGCCGTCGCGATCGGCGGACCCGGCATCCCCAGCACGAAGGGGGTGCTGTGAGGCCGAACCGACCCGGCGAGCCGGTTCGACTCGTTCGCACGGGGATCGCCAACGTCGAGGCGGTGGCGGCCGCGTTCGGGCGGCTCGGGCGTCCGTGCGTGGTCGTCGAGAGACCCGACGACATCCTCGTGGACGCGCCGGTCGTGCTCCCCGGTGTGGGGTCTTTCGAGTCGGGCGCCCGCTCGCTCGCGGCGAGCGGGTGCGGCGAAGCGATCCGCCAGCGCGTGGGGCGGGATCTCCCGACGCTCGCCGTCTGTCTCGGGCTCCAGCTTCTCCTCGAGGGGAGCGAGGAGGCGCCGGGAACCGCGGGGCTCGGCTGCATCCCGGGCACCGCCTCGCGTTTCCCCGATACCGTGCGTGTCCCGCAGCTCGGGTGGAACGACGTGAGGCCCGCCGGGGAGGGTGGGCTCGTGCGTTCGGGACTCGCCTACTTCGCCAACTCCTACCGGCTCGTCGAGGCGCCCCGCGACTGGCGCGCCGCGACGACCCCCTTCGGCGGCGACTTCGTGGCCGCGCTCGAGCGGGGCCGCATCCTCGCCTGCCAGTTCCACCCGGAGCTCTCCGGACCGTGGGGGGCGGGGTTGATCGCCCGCTGGCTGGAGGCATGGTGTTGAGGGCGCGGGTCGTCCCGTGTCTCGATGTCCGCGACGGCCGGGTGGTCAAGGGCGTGCGCTTTCGCGATCTGCAGGACCGAGGCGACCCTGCGGAGCTCGCCGCGGCCTACGAGGCACAGGGGGCCGACGAGATCGTCGTGCTCGACGTCTCCGCGACCGGCGAGGAGAGGCTCGCCGGTCTCGAGACCGTCCGGGCCGTGCGCGCCCGAATCGGCATCCCGCTGACGGTCGGGGGGGGAGTCCGCTCGTTCGAGGACGCCCGCAGGCTGCTCGAGTCTGGGGCGGATCGGGTCGCGGCGAATACGGCGGCGTTCGGGAACGCCGGCCTCATCGCCGACATCGCCGCGAAGCTGGGCGCGCAATGCGCGGTGCTCGCCCTCGACGCGGCGGAGACGGAAGAGTCGGCATGCCCCTCCGGTTACGAGGTCGTCACCGGATCCGGCACGAGGCGTACGGGGGTGGATACCGTGGCGTGGGCTCGCGAGGCCGAGGCGCGCGGCGCCGGCGAGATCCTCCTCACCAGCCTCGATCGCGACGGCACGCGCGACGGTTACGATCTGCGATTGCTCGCCGTCGTGCGGGAGGCCGTCCGGGTCCCGATCGTCGCCTCGGGCGGAGCGTCGACCCCCGAGCACATGGCGGACGCGCTCGCGGCCGGGGCCGACGCGGTCCTCGCCGCCTCTGTATTCCACGAGGGGGAGTGGACCGTCGGCGCGCTCAAGACCCGGCTCGCCGACCTGGGCGCCAGGGTGCGGCCGTGATCGTTCCCTCGATCGACCTGATGGACGGACGGGCCGTCCAGCTTGTGAACGGTCGCGACCTCGCGATCGATGCCGGAGACCCGCGCCCCATCGCCGAGCGGTTCGCGCGGGCGGGCGAGGTCGCCGTGATCGACCTCGACGCGGCGCTGGGTCGAGGCGACAACTCCGCGCTGATCCGGGAGCTCATCTCGATCGCCCCCTGTCGGGTCGGCGGGGGAATCCGGTCGAGCGAGAAGGCGATAGAGTGGCTGGATGCCGGTGCGCGGCGGGTGATCATCGGTACCGCCGCACGTCCCGAGGTACTCGAGCCGCTGCCACGGGAGCGGGTGGTCGCCGCCCTCGACGCGCGCGACGGCGATGTGGTGGTCGAGGGATGGACGCGCACGACGGGCCGATCGATCGAGGAGGGGATCGACGCTCTTCGCGACCTGGTCGGTGGGTTCCTGATCACGTTCGTGGAGGTCGAGGGGACGCTCGGCGGGCTGCCGTTCGACCGCGCAGCCGGGCTCATCGCGCTCGCCGCGCCCCGGCGTGTGACCTTCGCCGGCGGGGTCGCGACGGCCGGTGAGGTGGGGGCGCTGGATGGGCTCGGCGCCGACGCCCAGGTGGGGATGGCTCTATACAGCGGACGTCTGCCCCTCGGCGACGCGATCGCGGCGCCCCTGACCTCTGACCGGCCCGACGGGCTCTGGCCGACGGTCGTCGAGGAGTCCTCCGGTCGGGTCCTCGGGTTGGCCTGGTCCGACGCGGAGAGCCTGCGGGAGGCCGTCGATCGGGGGCGGGGGGTGTATCGATCGAGATCGCGCGGGCTCTGGCGAAAGGGCCAGACCTCGGGCGCGACGCAGGATCTTCTCCGCGTGCGGGTCGATTGTGATCGCGACGCGCTGCTGTTCACCGTGCGTCAGCGCGGGGCGGGCTTCTGCCACACCGGCGCAGTAGCCTGTTTCGACGAACCGGGGGCGCCCCGCGAGTCCTTCGGTCTGCGCGACCTCGAGGCCCGCGTACGCTCGCGACTTACCCCCCCGAGCGACGGGTCGGACGGCCCCTCGCCGTCGGTCGGCTCACTGACCGCTCGGCTCGCGCGCGAGCCCGGACTGCTCGCGGGGAAGCTGCTCGAGGAGGCGCAGGAGCTGGCCGAAGCGGGTAGCGCCCGGCACGCCGTGGCCGAGCTCGCCGACCTGCTCTACTTCGCCGTGACGAGCCTGGTCGTGGCCGGTGGCTCGGTCGCCGACGTGGAGAGGGAGCTCGCCCGCCGGGCACTTCGGGTGTCGAGGCGGGCGCCGCGCGCACCGACTTCAGGGGTCGAGCCGGGTCGGAGATCCGGGGGCGGCCCCGCGCTCTCGCCGACCGGGGGGCAGCCCCTCCCGACCGTGTCGATCGAGGAGGCCGTCCGCCGGGTCCGACGGTTCCGCGGCGACGGGGAGGTCTCGGCCCGAGCGGCGGCGATCGTCGAGGACGTGCGTCGACGCGGGGTGGTCGCCCTGGAGGAGCATGCCGCCCGTCTCGACGGGTGGGATGGCTCGAGCCCCCTGGCGATCTCGCCCGATCGACTGCACGACGCCCTGCGGTCGCTGCCGCGCGCCGATCGGGAGGTCCTTCGACGAACGGCCGATCGGATCGATCGGTTCGCGCGCGCGCAGCGCGAGACCGCGACCGACCTGTCCGTCACGGTGCCGGGAGGGCACGCGGGGCACCGGCTCGTCGCGATAGGCCGGGCGGGATGCTACGCACCCGGCGGTCGCTTTCCTCTTCCCTCCTCGGTGCTGATGACCGCGATCCCCGCACGGGTGGCGGGCGTCGAGTCGGTGTGGGTTGCGTCTCCCCGACCGACCGCGCATACGCTCGCCGCGGCCGCGGTCGCCGGCGTCGACGGACTGCTCGCGGCCGGCGGCGCCCAGGCCATCGCCGCGCTCGCATTCGGTATCGGGGGCCCACCGCCGTCGGACATCGTCGCCGGCCCGGGCAATCGCTTCGTCACCGCCGCGAAACGGCACCTCTTCGGGGAGATCGGGATCGATCTGCTGGCGGGGCCGTCGGAGGTCCTCATCGTGGCCGACACCGATGCACCGACGGACGAGGTCGCGGCCGACCTGCTCGCACAGGCGGAGCACGACCCCGACGCGGTTCCGATCGTGTGCGTCCGTGACGCCGGGATGATCGAGCCCATCCGCGAGACCGCCGTTCGGAGGGCGCGTCGGCTGACGACCCGAGAGACGGCCGAGGCCTCGCTGCGCGCCGGGGGAGTCCTGCTCGCACGTACCGACGAGGAGATCGTCGACGTGGTCGAGCGCCTCGCGCCCGAGCACCTGCAGCTCGTCGGCGCGGGCGCCGAGCGGCTCGCGTCCCGCATCCGGAGTTACGGATCGCTGTTTATCGGACGCGATACGCCCGAAGTGCTCGGAGACTACGGGATCGGCCCGAACCACAGCCTTCCGACGGGGGGCACGGCGCGGTTTGCCGACGGACTGTCCGTCTTCACGTTCCTGCGCCGGCCGACCTGGGTCGAAGCGGATCGGGATGACGCCGGTTACCCGGACGTGGTGAGCGATGCCGAGGCGCTCGCCGGTATCGAAGGTCTCGAGGGGCACGCCAGGGCCGCTCGCCTGCGACGTCCGTCCGCCCGCGGTCCGGACGATTGAGGGCACGCTGCCGCGCGCGGCGACGCCGCCGCGGGCTCAGTCCGTTCGCTTCGCCTGTTCGCCGAGACCGTCGAGCATGCGGTCGACGGCGTCCTTCGCCGAGGACGTGATGCCCCCGCGCTCGTATTCCTGCAGGACCAGCCGCTCCATCTTGTTCACGAGCTGATCGATCCCCGGCCGCGCCGCGACCGGGAGCGCCTCGCCGTGCTCGGCCGCGCCGAAGAGGTTGATCCAGTACTCCGTCTTCGCACCGATCTTCAGGAGATCGTAGAACTGCCGGCCCGGCCGCGGCCCCACCTTCAACAGGTCGAAGACCGCCGCGGCCAGCGAGATCGGCATGAGGAGGAAGTCCCTGAGGCCGTCGACCGCGAGCTTGAGCTGGAACACGAGGGCGTCCCTGATGAGCGTCCACCGGTCGGGCACGATCTCCGTCGTCTCCTCGCCCCGCTTGATGATCTCGCCCGATTCCACTGATCGTGCTCCCGTCCGAGTGTTTTTTCTGTCAGACCCAACGAGGGTACGCGGCAGGCTGACGCGCCCGCCGCATGACTACGATATCGCCGTGGCCCCGGATTCGACCCGTCGCGTCGAGCTCGCGCCGCGACGGAAACTTACACGAAACGCGGTCCCTCGGGGCCGGGAGAAGAACGTGTCATGATTGATTTGAGGAGGCTCGCCGTCGGGCTGACGGTCGTCTTCGCCGCCTGCGCGCCGGCGGAGTCCGCCACACAGGAGCTCGCGCGCCCGGCGGAACAGGCCGCGACTCACGCGCACGACGCACCCGCCGATCCCGGCGACGTGCCGCTGTACGACAACCTCGGCTCGCACGGGCACCCGATCACGACCCCGTCGAGCGAAGCCCAGGCCTATTTCGACCAGGGACTCAGGCTTCAGTACGCCTTCAACCACGCCGAGGCGATCGAGTCCTACCTCACGGCGCTGTCGTACGACGACGGTTGCGCCATGTGCTGGTGGGGGATCGCGCTCGCGAACGGCCCGAACATCAACGGCGCGATGGACGCCGTCTCGGGTCTGGCCGCATGGGACGCGATCGAGGAGGCGAGGGCGCACGCCGCAAACGTTTCGGAGGTGGAGCGGGCGCTCATCGAGGCGCTCGCCGCCCGGTACGGGGCCGATCCCGAAGCGGATCGGCTCGCGCGCGATTCCGCCTACGCCCGTGCGATGGGCGAGGTGGCCGAGCGTTTCCCCGGCGATGACGACGTGCTGGCGCTCTACGGGGCGTCGCTCATGAACCTCCGCCCGTGGGACTACTGGGCCGGCGACTATACGAGCCGCGTGGCGAACCCGGGTACCGAGCGGATCCTCGCGGCGCTCGAGCGCGCGCTCGAGATCGATGACGAGAACCCGGGCGCCTGCCACTACTTCATCCATGCGGTCGAGGCCGCGTATCCAGAGCGCGCAGAGGCGTGCGCCGACCGCCTCGCGGCCCTGATGCCGGGGGCCGGCCACATCGTCCACATGCCGGGTCACATCTACATCCGTGTCGGCAGGTATCGGGACGCTGTCGAGGCGAACGAGCACGCGGTCCACTCCGATGAGAGCTACATCGCCGACCAGAGCCCCATGGGGGTCTACCCGGCGGCCTACTATCCGCACAACTACCACTTCATGGCGTTCGCCGCGACGATGGCCGGGATGTCGGAGAAGGCGATGGAGGCCTCGCGGATCGTGTCGCCGAAGATCCCGAAGGAGATCGCGCTCGAGGTGCCGTGGATCCAGAACGCGATCGTGTTCCCCCACCTTACGGGCGTGACGTTCGGGCGCTGGAACGAGGTCCTCGCGCTGCCGATGCCCGATCCGGATCTGCACCAGGCGACGGGGATGGCGATGTACGCCCGGGGCGTGGCGCACGCCGCGACCGGTGATGCGGATGCGGCGGCCCGCGATCTGGAGGCGCTCGAGGCACTCGTCGCCCGCGCCGACCCGGATGGCGAGAACCCCGTGCTCGCGATCGCCCTGCACGCTCTGGGGGGCGAGCTGGCGTATCGGTCGGGTGATGCGGCCGGCGCGGTGCGGCACTTCGCGGCGGCGGTCGATATCGAGGACGGGATGCTCTACGAGGAGCCGCCGCTCTGGTACTACCCGCTGCGGCATTCGCTGGGGCAGGCGTTCCTCGCGACCGGCGACGCCGCGGCGGCGGAGGAGGCGTACCGGGCCGATCTGGCGCGCTTCCCCGCGAACGGCTGGTCGTTGTTCGGTCTCGCCGAGAGCCTCGAGGCTCAGGGGAAGGACGCCGCGGCGGTGCGGGCCGAGCTGTCGGAGGCGTGGCGACACGCCGATGTCACCCTGACGGGGTCACGCTTCTGAGCGAAGTCGCTGAAGAGCCCGGGCCGCCGGATCGTGGGCGCGTCCGGGCTCAACAGCCTCTGGTCGGGTACCAGATCCAGCTGCCCCGCCCGGTGCTGCGCCAGCGCACCCACCCCTCGATCACCTCGCCGTCCCACTCCTCGCCGAGACAGCCCGTGAGGTACCGCCCGGGCCGCGAGGCACGCACCCGCGCCCAGTCGCCGTCGATCTCGAGGAGCTCGACTTCGTCATCCGCCACGAGCCAGACAACCACGTCTGCATCCGGGCCGACCCCGGCGCGAAGGGCGTGCCTCTCCTCGCCGAGAAACGAGAGCGGGGGCGCCCCGTCCCCCACGAACCGGTCCTCCCAGAGCGAGAGGACGAGCGGGGTCTCGCCGAGCGCGAGCAGGCACGAGTGGGTCCACATCAGCCCGTACGTCGCCGCGCGGCCCACCGGTCCGATGTCGATCCACACCTCGAGCCACCCGTCCTCCCGCGACCGCGTCACGACGAGTCCCGCCTGCTCGTAGGAAGTCTCGAGCATCCCGCGATACCCGATCGGTCGATCCGCCCCGCGATCGCCCGCGACGACCCACCAGCCGCGGTGGATCCACGCGGCGGGCTCCGCGTCGCCGGGCCGCGCGAACAGAGGGAGCGAGACGTCCGGCAGCCAGTCGTACCCGGGCGGGGAGCCGTCGGGGCGCGAGCCCGGCTCGAGGACGCCGACGCCGGTGGTCGCGCGCTCGAACGCGTGCGTCCACTGCCAGTACTCCGACCCGCGAGCGGCGGAATCGGGCGCGGCGATCGGCGGGGCGGCGAGGACCGGGCGGGGCGCATCGGCGCACGCCTCCGACTGACCGGCCAGGGGTTCGCGCGCACACAGCATCGAGGAGACCGCGAGGACGACGACGCGCCACCGTCTCATCAGGCGGAGGCACCGTGTAGATTGCCCCGCGGGACCTTCCGGGACGGATCGCGAATAACCCCGGTCCAGTCGTGTACTCGAACGCGAATCGGACCGGAGGTCCGCCGCAGGTCGCCCGAGAATCCCGCACACGGGTGGGAGTCCGCCTTGAACAGTCCGGAGGTGCTCGACAGGACGCTGGTGCTGCGCGCGCAGGACGGCGAGCAGGCCGCTTTCGGCGAGCTCGTCTCGCGGTACATGCAGCGCGCCTACTACGCCGCGCTCGGTCTCGTCGGGTCTCATGACGATGCGCTCGACCTCTCGCAGGAAGCCTTCGCGAGGGCGTTCAGGGCGCGCGCGTCGATCGACCCCGAACGTCCGTTCTTCCCGTGGCTGTACCAGATCATACGTCGTCTGTGCTTCAATCATACCCGAGACACGTCCTCGCACCGCAAGAAGCTCGAGAGGACGGGTCACTGGCTGTCCGACACGACGATGGGGAGCGCCCCCGATTCGCCCGAGCGCGCGCTCGAGCGCGCGGAGCTGAGGGACCAGGTGGGGGCCGCGATCGAGAAGCTCAAGCCGCGCGAACGCGAGGTCATCGTGCTGCGCGAGTTCGAGGGGCTTCGGTACCGCGAGATCGCCGACGCCGTCGGAATCCCCATCGGAACGGTGATGTCGCGGCTCTATGCCGCCCGGCGCGCCCTGGCCCGCGAGCTGGTCGCGGCCGGCGTCGTCGATGCGAAGATGCTGGAGGAGCAGTGATGGATTCCGGGGGGACGTCGAGCCCGCGCGATCGGGCGAGGCAGCTCATGATGGCCGCCGTCGACGACGAGATCACGCCGGAGGAGCGCGACGAGCTCGAGGCGGCGCTGGCCGGCGATGCGGCGTTGCGCGACGAGTGGGATGCCTTCATGCGGCTGCGGGAGGTCACCGGCGGGATGACCGTCCGGCGGCCGCCACCGGAGATCTGGGAATCGTACTGGGAGGGCGTGTACCGCCGGTTCGAGCGGGGGCTCGGCTGGGTGCTGGCCTCGGTCGGGGCGATCGTGATCGCCACCTGGGGGACGTGGGAGTGGGTGAGTCAGCTGATGGCCGACGTGGAGACCCCGATCCTCGTCCGCTGGTCCGTGCTCGCGATGTGCGCCGGGCTCGTCATCCTCTTCGTCTCGGTCGTGCGCGAGCGGTGGTTCATGAGCCGGTCCGACCCCTACAGGGACGTCTTGCGATGATCATCTCTCCGGCGAGCGAGCTGACGGGCTACCGCGTCATCGAGGATCTCGGGCTCGTGCGGGGCAACACGATCCGCGCGCGTCACCTGGGCAAGGACATCCTGGCCGGCTTCAAGGCGGTGGTGGGGGGGGAGATCCAGGAATACACGAAGATGATGGCCGAGGCCCGCGAGCAGGCGATCGATCGGATGGTCGAGGAAGCCGATGCGATGGGCGCGGACGCGATCCTGCACGTGCGGTTCTCGACCTCCTACGTCATGGGGGGCGCGGCCGAGATCCTCGTCTATGGGTCCGCGGTCAGGCTGGAGGAGACCTGATGCCGGCTGGCGTGCGGCGTCTCGCCCGCAGGCGCCCGCTGTGCGCGTTGACCGTCGGTATCGCCGGTGTGGGTCTCCCCCTCCCGCCGATCCCGCTGTACGCCCAGGAGACGGGGGTCGAGGGCCGCTGGACCGGAGGTCTCTCGATCCTGGGGCAGGATCTCGGGTTCTCGGTGGAGTTCGAGCGGTCGGAGGGAGACCTGCGGGCCCGCATCGACATCCCGACACAGGGCGCGCTGGGGCTGGCGCTCCGGAGGGTGTCGGAGACCGGCGCCAGCGTGCACTTCGAGCTGCCAGCGGGTCCGGGACTCGCCGTCTGGGATGGCGAGCGCGCGGGCGACGTCATCGAAGGAACGTTCACGCAGGCCGGCGCCGAAGGCACGTTCCGCGTGATGCGTGACGATGCGGCCGGTGCCGGCGCGCCCCCGGAGGATCCGCCCGACGAGGACGTTCCGTACCGGCAGCAGGAGCTGGCGTTCGACAACGGCGACGTCCACCTCGAGGGGACGCTCACGCTGCCCGAGGACGGTGGCCCCTTCCCCGCCGTCGTGATGGTCACCGGGTCGGGGGCCCAGAACCGCGACGAGGAGCTTTTCGGCTTCCGGCCCTTTCGCATCATCGCCGACCACCTGACGCGGCGAGGGGTCGCGGTCTACCGGTACGACGACCGGGGCGTCGGGAACTCCACCGGTAACGTCGGTCTCTCCACCACGTCCGACTTCGCGGACGACGTGCTCGCCGCGATCGCCATGCTGTCTGCGCACGAGGAGATCGATGACGGCCGCATCGGGATCGTGGGGCACAGCGAGGGAGGCGTCGTCGCCCCGCTCGCGGCTTCCCGCTCGGGATCGGTCGCTTTCGTCGTCCTGATCGCCCCGACGAGCGTGCCCGGTGCCGACGTGATCTTCGAGCAGGGCGCCGAGATCGCGCGGACGGCAGGTCAGTCGGAAGCGCAGATCGCGAACGGGCAGGCGCTTCAGCGACGCATCTTCGAGGCGGTCGCGGACGGCGAGGACCTCGCCGCGTTGCGCGGGGAGCTCGATACCGTGATCCGGGCGCAGCTAGCGGCGTCGCCGGAGGCGCAGCGGGCGGCGATCACCGATGTCGATGCGTTCGTCGACGCACAGCTCGACCAGCAGCTCGCCGCCGTGGCGTCGCCGTGGTTCCGCTTCTTCCTGACGTACGACCCGGCGCCGGCGCTACGGCGGACCACCGTTCCGGTGCTGGCGATCTTCGGCGAGCGCGACCTCCAGGTGACGCCCTCGCAGAATCGTGGACCTCTCGCGGAGGCGCTCGGCGCGAACCCCGACGTCACGATCGAGACGCTCCCCGGGGCCAACCATCTCTTCCAGACCGCGACGACCGGCAGCCCCGCGGAGTACGCGACGCTTCCGAAGGAGTTCGTGCCGGGGTTCCTCGATCTGATCTCGAGCTGGATCGTCGATCGGGCGGGCGCGAGGGGGGACGGGAGATAGCCCCGGTGCCCGCTTCGACGCGGACCGGCCGGCCGGACCCCGGATGACGACCCGGCGAGTGATCGTCGATCAGCCTCCTCGTGAAGAGTACGTGGACCGGCTCGACGCGCGAGGCGAGACCGTGCGCGAGGCGGAGCGTCGCGACGAGCGCATCGGGCAGTTGCGGCTCGGCGTCTTCGTCATCGGCGTCGCCGGTCTGTGGCTCCTGCGCGACCGTCTGCACCCGGCGATCCTGGCCGGCGTTCCGCTGACGGCGTACGTCGCGCTCGTCGTCGCTCATGCCCGGACCCGATCGATTCTGCGGCGCGCGCGGCGGGCGGTCGCGTACTACGAGCGCGCGCTCGACCGGCTGGAGGGCCGCTTCGCGGGCGTCGGCCCCACCGGGATCGGGATCGTCGACGAGGAGCACCCGTACGCGCTCCACCTCGACATCATCGGCATCGGCTCGCTGTATCAGCTCCTGTGCGGCGCCCGGACCACCACCGGTCGGCGGATCCTCGCGGACTGGTTGCTCGCCGCGGCGGATCCCGCCGAGATCCTCGCCCGGCAGGAGGCCGTGGCCGAGCTGCGGGACCGCATCGACCTGCGGGAGGATCTCGCCGTGCTCGACCACGAGGTGGTGGCCGCCCTCGGAGCGCGCGAGCTGTCCGCGTGGGCCCGCGCGCCGTCTCCCCTCCCCGACGCCACCGTCATGAGGGTCGCCGCGCGCTCGCTCGCGGGGCTGACGCTGGCGGCCGCCGTCTCGACGGCCTGGCTCGGAGCGCCGCCTCTCGCGTGGATGCTGCTGGCCGACCTCGCGTTCTGGTGGCCGCTCCGGAAGCGCGTGCAGGCGGTGATCTCGGCGGTCGAGGAGCCGGCGCCGGCCCTCGCGCACGTCCAGCGCGCGCTCGCGCGAATCGAGGAAGAGCGGTTCGCCGCGCCGCGGGCCCGAGAGATCGATCGCGCGCTCGGGGGGCACGAACCGCCCGCGTCGAGCGTGATCCGGACCTTTTTGAGACTGTTCAACGCGCTCGAGGCGCGAGAGAACATGATGTTCGCGCCGATCGCCGCCGGTGTGTTGTGGGGGACGAACCTCGCGTTCGCCATCGAGCGGTGGCGGGCGGCGCATGGTGCCGAGATCGAGGCCTGGATTCGCGCGGTCGGCGAGCTCGAGGCCCTGCTCGACCTCTCCACCCTCGCATACGAGAACCCCGGGTACGTCTTTCCGACGGTCTCGGCGGGAGAGCCGCGTTTCCGCGCCGTCGGTCTCGGTCACCCCCTCCTCTCGGGGTGCACGACGAACGACGTGGCCCTCGGAGGCGCCGGGACGGAGTCGGGCGACCCCGAGCTGCTCGTCGTCACCGGATCGAACATGTCGGGGAAGTCCACGCTCCTGCGCACGGTCGGCGTGAACGCCGTCCTCGCCCAGGCCGGCGCGCCCGTGTTCGCCGAGGCGCTCGACATGTCGCCGGTCGCGATCGGCGCGTCGATCCGGACGGTCGACTCGCTGCTCGAAGGGGCGTCGCGGTTCTACGCGGAGATCCATGCGATCCGACGAGCCGTCGACGAGGCGGAGACCGCGCCGCCGGGGCTCTTCCTGCTCGACGAGCTGCTGCACGGGACGAACTCCGAGGACCGCGCGATCGGGGCCGCGGCCATCGTGCGCACGCTGCTCGACCGTGGCGCGCTCGGGATCGTGACCACGCACGATCTGGCGCTGGCCACGATCGCGGACGATCTCGGCGACCGGGCGCGGAACGCACACTTCGAGTTCGCGCTCGACGGCGACGAGATCCGGTTCGACTATACGCTGCACCCGGGAGCCGTGAAGGCGGGCAACGCGCTGGCGATCATGCGGGCGGCCGGTCTCGATGTCTGAGGACCGCCGGGAAGGGAGGAGCGACCGCCGCGAGTGGTCAGGAAGGCAACCGGGGAGGGAAGAGCGCTCGCGACGGTCGCGGTCGGGCTCTCGCCCGTGCCGGCGGACGGCAGCGCCACCGGCAGCCACGAACCGAAGTTGCGCGGTCGTCCTCTCGGGGGTGTCAGGAATCGGAAACATGTTCGTAAAGGTGGACCGGAAATGACGATTCGCGGGCTCCCACGGCGTCTCGCGACGAGCGGTCTCACGATGCTCGCATTCCAGCCGGCCATCGCGGGCGACGCGGTGGCGCAATCGCCGGGCGACGAAGTGCGAACCCTGGCGCGGCACCCGGCCGTGGTCAGGGCGTTCGAGGCGATCGAGGCCTCGGACGACCGGACCGTCGCCGATCTCATCCGTCTCACCGAGATCGCGGCCCCTCCGTTCATGGAGGGCGAGCGGGCGTCGGCCTACGCCGCGTTGCTCGACGAGGCCGGCGCGGACTCGGTGTTCATCGACGACGAGGGGAACGTGGTCGCGTTTCGCCCGGGGCGGGGCGGCGACGGGGCGACGGTCGACGGTCGGCGACGGGTCGTCGCGATCTCCGGGCACCTCGACACGGTATTCCCGCCCGACGTCGATGTCTCCGTCACCCGGCGCGCCGACACCCTGTTCGCGCCGGGGATCGGCGACGACACGAGAGGCCTCGTTGCCGTGCTGGCCATCCTGAGAGCCCTCGAGGCCGCCGGTCTCGAGACCCGCTCCGACGTGTGGCTGATCGGGACGGTGGGAGAGGAGGGACTCGGCGATCTGCGGGGCATGAAGTACCTGTTCCGCGAGGGTGCCCCGCCGATCGACGCGTGGATCGATCTCGACGGCACCGGTCTCGGCCGGATCGTCAACAAGGGGCTCGGCTCCTACCGCTATCGGGTCGACTTCAGGGGGAGCGGCGGGCACTCGTGGGGCGCGTTCGGGCTGGCGAACCCCGGGCATGCGCTCGGTCGTGCGATCCGCCACTTCCAGGATGCGGCCGACTCGCTCACCCGAAGCGGTCCGCGGACCAGCTACAACGTGGGGCGGCTCGGGGGCGGCACGTCCGTCAACTCGATCCCGTTCGAGGCATGGATGGAAGTCGATATGCGGTCGGTGAGCCCTGAGAGCCTCGACCGCATCGACGCGGTCTTCCGCGCCGCCATGACGCGGGCGCTCGAGGAGGAGAACGCGCTACGGCGTGACGGGGCCCCGCTCGAGCTCGAGTTGGAGAAGATCGGCGACCGTCCGTCCGGCGAGATCCCCGACGATCACCCGCTCGTCCTGCGGGCCGTGGCGGCCACCGAGCTGTTCGGCGGCGAGCCCGAGCTCGCGCGCTCATCCACCGACTCCAACATCCCGATCTCGCTCGGCATCCCCGCCGTGACGATACAGAGCGGGGGAGACGGCGGTGGTGCGCACTCTCCAGACGAGTGGTGGATCAACGACGACGGGCACCTGGCGATCCAGGCGGCCCTGCTCGTGCTCGTGGCCGAAGCGGGGCTGGCCGAGACCGTGCCCTGACCGGTCATTTCACGGGCGGGGCCGGCACACGTTTCTCCTCCGGTATCGAGAACCGCGTGGTCCGCCCCGATCCTCCGACGGAGCCGACGCCCGCCACATGACCGAACACTCCGCCTCCACGGGTCGAATCGTCCTCGCGTTCGCCGCGGTCTATCTCATCTGGGGCTCGACCTATCTGGCGATCAGGTTCGCGGTCGAGACCCTGCCCCCGTTTCTGATGGGCGGTGTGCGATACGGACTCGCCGGGGCGCTCCTATACGCCTGGCTGCGCGTGCGCGGGGCTTCGCGTCCGACCGCGAGGCAGTGGAGGGCGGCGGCGGTCGCGGGCGGCTTTCTGCTGCTCGGCGGGAACGGCCTCGTGAACTGGTCCGAGCAGTTCGTCTCGTCGGGGGTCACCGCGCTCATCGTCGGGACCGTCCCGATCTGGTTCGTGACCCTGGCCTGGCTCGGCCCCGACCGGGAGGCGCCGAATGGGCCCGAGATCGGCGGGATCGTCCTCGGTCTCGCCGGCGTGGTGCTCCTCGTCTCGGGGTCGCTCGAGGACATCGCCATCCACGGGGCGACGACGACACAGGTCTCGTTGGGGATCCTGGCGCTCGTGGTGGCTACCGTGAGCTGGGCGATCGGCTCGCTCTACAGCCGGCGCGTCCCGATGGCCCGGCCGACACTGCTGGCGACCGCGATGATGATGATCTCCGGAGGGGCGGCCCTCGTGCTCGCCGGCGTCGCCCTCGGAGAGCCGGGCGGCTTCGACCCCCGTGCGGTGTCGGCGCGCTCGCTCGCCGCCCTCGCCTTCCTGATCGTCTTCGGCTCCATCATCGCTTTTTCGTGCTACGTCTGGCTCTTCCAGGTCGTACGCCCGGCTCTCGCGGGCACATACGCCTATGTGAATCCGATCGTGGCGGTTCTGCTCGGGTGGGCGCTGGCCGGCGAGACGATCACCCGTGGGATGGCCCTGGGAGCCGTGCTCATCGTGGCCGCGGTCGTGATCGCCGAGCGCGGGCGCTCGAAGGCGACGCGGACCCCCGCGCCCGCCGGACGCGCCCGGGACGCCGCGTGAGGCCCCGGGCGACCGCTCCGGTCGCCCGGGAACGATCTCAGAACGGCGGGCCCCTCCGGTTCATCCGCTCGGCCACGTGCTCGCGGTACGCGGACATCTGCTCCTCGGTGAGGATCTCCGTGAGCTGCGCCTCGGTCTCCTCCCGAAGCTGCACCATGGCCGCGCGCATCGCCTCGCGGTCGCCGGGAGGTGCGCCCGCGAACATCTCCGCGCGCTTCTCCGACTGTTCCTCGAGAACGGCTCGCACCGATACGGCCTGCTCGTCGCTCAACGAGAGGACTTCCGTGAGCTCCGCCATCTGCTGGTCGACGTCGGGGCCCATGCCGCGCCCGGGGCCGGGACCCCGTTGCTGAGCCTGGACGGGGATCGCCATCAGGGTGAGAACGACGGCGAGCGCCACCGTTCGAAAGGTCATCTTGGACATTCCGGGTGCCTCTGGCTGTTGGCGGAGCCGGCGGCCGGCCCCGCGGTCCCGATGCGCCCCCCGAGCCTCCGGGGGGCCACGT
The DNA here is from genome assembly GCA_033720355.1 of Gemmatimonadota bacterium. Taxonomy (GTDB): domain Bacteria; phylum Gemmatimonadota; class Gemmatimonadetes; order Palauibacterales; family Palauibacteraceae; genus Palauibacter. The sequence continues at coordinate 28,041 of JAWWCR010000012.1, read as the reverse complement.
CTGCACCGGAGATGACAGCCGACGCACCCCGATCGTTAGAAGCCTGTCGACGAACTACGGCAGGCTATCGGGCCGACTCGACGCGGATCGCCGTCCAGCCGAACTCCTCGTCCGCGATCGTGACGGCGCCTTCGGCCGTATCGCCCTCCAGCGTGCCGGTAAAGAAGAACTCGACGGAATGGTCCGGCGCGTTGAAGAAGAGGATGAACTCGAGCGCGGCGCCGTCCTGCCTGCCTTCGATCGGCATGCTGCCGAGCTCCGTGACCGCGAAGCCCTCGATCGCGTGGTCCGCGAGTGTCAGGTCGATCCTCCACTCGGCGCCACCCATCTGGTGGTCGAAGGTGATCATCCACGGTCCGTCGAACGCGGCCACGTGGTCCGTGTGCTGCGCGTAGACGGCCGGCGCGCCGAGCGCCAGGGCGAGGAGGGCGATAGCGAGCGAGCGTCGCGTGCGGGTCCGGTGGCTCATCGTCGGTCTTCTCCGGCAGTGGTCATCCGGGCGTGCCGGCCGCTCCTCGGGCCGCGCCCTGTCGCACGACGGTACAGATCCCCGGGGAGTTCGTTTACCGTTTCTCTACCGTTTCTCCACCGGCCGCCGGCCGCCACATTGTCGGTCAGCCAAGGAGACCCGACATGCGCGCGACACCGATCCCCTCCCTTCTCGTCGTCTGCCTCGCCGCCACGCCGCCCTCTCTCGCCGCGCAGGCGGACCCGGGCGAAGTGGCGACACACACGGCGGGGATGGCGGCCCACCACCTGTGTGCGGGGGTCTTCGTCGTCGGACGCGACCACCAGCGCGACGCGAGCCGTGTCCTGGCCGAAGACATCGCGCGTTTCGACGTGTTCAACTGGCAGGACGGGTTCGAGTACGCGGTCGACTACGACACGCGGACCGCCTCGGTCTGGGGAGCCGGCGCCGAGCGGCAGTCCGCCGAGTACAACGACGACCAGGGGTGCACCCTGCTGCCCGCGGGCATGGACGACGTCGCCTTCACCCCTGTCGATGTCCCGAGGGATGTCCCCGATCCGGCCACCACTCCGTGGCCGCTCGGCGACGCGGATGCCTACCACGAGGCCATGCCCGCGGGGGTCGACGGAGCCGCGCTGGAGGCGGCGCTCGACCGCGCGATGGCATCGTCGGAACACAACACGCGGGCGCTTCTCGTGGTCTACGAGGGGAAGATCCTCGGCGAGCGTTATGCGGGGGGGTTCACCCGTCACACACCGCAGATCAGCTGGTCGCAGGGGAAGAGCATCGCGAGCGCCCTCGTGGGCGCGTCCATCGAAGCCGGCATCCTCGAAGCGGGACTCGACGACCCCGCGCCCGTCCCCGAATGGCAGGGCGAGGACGATCCCCGCCGGAACATCCGCATGCGCGATCTTCTCAACATGTCGAGCGGTCTCGACTTCCAGAACTGGGGGATCGGCGCGGACTCGGCGTGGACGGACGGCAACGAGCACTTCCGGATCTACTTCGAGGGGATCGACGTGTTCGAGCACGCGATCGATCAGCCCGTCGACCGCGGCCCCGGGGAGATCTTCCGCTACCGGAACTCGGACCCGCTGACCCTCACCCGGATCGTCCGCCAGGCGGCCGAAGCGCATGACGAGCCGTGGCTGACGTACCCGCAGAAGATCCTGTTCGACCGGATCGGCGCGCGAAACTACGTCCTCGAGACCGACGCGTGGGGTAACTTCATCATCACCGGATACGACTTCGGCAGCGCGTGGGACTGGGCGCGCTTCGGGCTCCTGCACCTGTGGGACGGCACCTACCCCGCCGCCGACGGATCGCGCGACCGCATCCTGCCGGAAGGGTGGGTGGACTTCGTCAGCTCGCCGGCCCCCGGCGCGGCGCAGCAGAACTACGGCGGGCTGTTCTGGCTGAACGTCGGAGGCGCCTGGCCGCGCGCTCCACGCGACGCGTACTGGGCCGCCGGGTTCATGGGGCAATACACCGTGGTGATCCCCTCCTACGACATGGTCATCGTGCGGCTCGGCCCGAGCCCGGGAAACATCAACCGGTATCTGTCGGACATCGTCGGAGACGTCACGGACGCGATCGCCCGGTAGGGCCGGCGGCCGCGGGGCTACGTGAGCCCGATCCGGATGGCGATCAGGATCGAGAGCATCCCGAGCGCCACGAGCCCCAGGTAGCGCGGGAAGCAGAAGCGGAACCACTCCTCGAACCGTACGCCGGCGGCGGCGAGGATCGCCATCAACGCGCCATTCGTCGGGGTGACCAGATCGCACAGCCCTCCGCCGTACTGGTACGCGAGGATCGCGACCTGACGCGCGAGTCCGAGCAGATCCGACAGCGGGACGAGCACGGGCAGCGTGAGCACGGCCTGCCCGCTCACGCTCGGCACCGGGACATGGATGATCGCCTGCGCGACCACCATCCCGAGCGCCGACAGCTCGACGGGCAGCCCCTCGAGGGGCGTGAACAGCGCGCGTACGATCGTGTCGACGATGCCCCCGTCGGTCATCACCACGAGGATCGCACGAGCGAACCCGATCAGGAGGGCCGCGTACGCCATCGCCCGAAAGCCCTCGGCGTACGCGTTCATCGTGCCGGTCACGCGCAACCCGCCCATCAGCCCGACGACGACACCCATCACGAAGAAGAGCGCCGACATCTGGTTGAACCCCCACCCCAGCCCGAGCAGTCCGTACACCAGCATCACGAAGGTCAGACCCACGACGACGAAGATGAGCCCATCGCGGCGCGTGGGCGCGTCCTCGTCCGCCGGCTGATCGCCGGGGCCGGGGACGGTGCGGGTGCGCTTTGCGTGCCGGACCGTCCACCAGATCCACAGCGCGAGCGAGAGGGCGAGGAAGACGAGCCGGAAGAGACTTCCCGATGCGAGCGGGACCTCCGAGACCTTCTGCGCGATCTGCACCTGGAACGGGTTGATCGGGCTGAACGCCGACCCGACGAACGCGGCGCCCGCGCTCATCGACACCGCGACCAGCGGCGTGTACCCGAGCCGTCTCGTGAGCAGGATCAGCGGCGGCACGAGGGCGATGATCTCCTCCTGGAGGTTCTGGAGGACACCCCCCGTGGCGAACGCCAGCGAGACGATCGGGATCGCCAGGACCTCGCGTCCCTCGAGCCGTTCGATCAGCCACCCGACGCCACGCCGCAATGCCCCCGTCGAGTCGAAGACCGCGAACGCCCCGCCGATCAGAAACACGAGGAAGACGACCTCGCCGGCCGCCAGCATCCCGCGCGGGATCGCGACGATCGCGTCGAACGGCCCGACCGGCGTGGCATCCACGGCCTCGTACGTGCCGGGCACGACGACGTTCTGACCCGTCTCGGGGTCGCTGACACGCTCGTATCGACCGGAGGGGATCACCCAGGTCAGCGCCGCCGCGAACAGGATGAACGCGGTCAGCAGGGTGAGCGGGTGGGGGAACCGCGAACGGGACATCCGCTCAGCTCGTCCCGGGGTCGCGTACCGCCCGGCGGTGTCGGCGGCCCCCGATCTGGCCCGTCCGATAGAGCCCCCAGGTCCACCAGGCCTTGCAATGGCGGAATGTCAGGAGGATCGACACCACGACCGCGCCCACCGACACCCAGACGACCCAGGCCTCGAAACCGAAGCGCAGGAACAGCGCCGTGAAGACGACGATCCCGGTGATCCCGCCGATCGAGTACCCGAGCGCGATCGGCCCGCCGTAGTGCGCCCCGTGACGGCCCAGCAGATCGAGCCCGCACGCGGGACAGGACGTGTGCAGCCGATACCCCGACGCGAATATGCGCCCCTCGCCGCACGCGGGGCATCGGTGGCGGAGCGTGGTCCGCCACATCCCGGACGCGCCCTCACCGTGTGGCGCGTCCGGAGGATTCCGCTGCGAGGTCAATCGCGGTCGCGGCCGCTCGCGCCCTCCTCGCCCTGCTCCGACGTGGCGGTTCGCTTGAGCCCCAGACCCATGTTCCGCCCCTTGTCGACCGCCTGGATCCCGTCGGCCATCCACTCGGGCTCGGGCGCCCCGATCAGGTAGTGATCGAAGAACTGCTGCATGCGGATCGTGAAATCGGTCTGGTTCTTCTGCTGCGTGAGTCCGTGCTCCTCGCCGTTGTAGTTCAGCATGAACACGGGCTTCTGGAGCCGGCGCAAGGCGACGAACATCTCGATCCCCTGATACCAGGGCACCGCGCCGTCCTCATCGTTGTGCAGCATGAGCAACGGGGTATTGATCTTGTCGGCGAAGAAGACCGGCGAGTTGTGGATGTAGCGGTCCCGCTCATCCCACAGCGTCCCGCCGATGCGACTCTGAGTCTTCTCGTACTGGAACATCCGGCTCATCCCGCTCGCCCAGCGGATCCCGCCGTAGGCGCTCGTCATGTTCGATACCGGAGCGCCCGCCTCGGCGGCCGCGAACAGATCGGTCTTGGTGATCATGTACGCGATCTGGTAGCCCCCCCACGAGTGTCCCTGGACCCCGATCGCGTTCTCGTCGACGAAGCCCTCGTCGACCAGCGACAGCACGCCGGGAACGACCGCATCGAGCGCGCTCTCGCCGGGATACCCGATCTCGTAGGGGATGTCGGGGACGAAGACGAGGTAGCCGCGGCTGGCGTAGAAGGAGTACTGGATCGAGGCGCGGCTCGGGACGGGCGCTCTATAGGCGTGGATGCCATCCGTGGACCGCTCGTAGAAGTAGACCATCATCGGGTACTTCTGCGACGGATCGAACCCGTCGGGCTTGATGAGGATCCCCTCGAGCGGCGTGCGGTCCGCCGACAGCCACGACACCAGCTCGGTGTCGCCCCAGCGGTACTCGTCCTGCTGCGGGTTGACGTCGGTCAGGACCCTGGCATCGGTGAAGTCGGTCCGGCTCACCCGGATGTCGGGAAACTCCCGGAAGGTCTCGCGCGTCCACATCATCAGCTCGGCGTCGCGCGCCTTCACCGGTCTGCCGAATCGCGCGTCATCCGCGATCAGCGTCGTCGGCGCCACCGCCCGATCGGTGCGGCCCATCGCGTACCCGCCCGCGCGCGTGGCGACGTCGAACGTCGTCATCATGACCTCGCCGTTCGGGATGTCGGCTCCGCCACCGCCGAAGAAGCCGCCTCCACCTCCCTCGTCGCTGAGGGGGGCGACGCGGTATCGGGTGTTCGCCGCGCGGCCGTTCGTCAGACGAAGCGGCGGAGCCGCCCCGGTCGGATCGGTCCGCCAGACGTCGAACTCGTCGTACACCAGCAGGGCCTCGTCGCCCTCCGTCCAGTCGGCCCGGCCGTAAGGCGGGGGCTCATCGGGGTGGTCGTCGAGCTCGTCGAAGAACGCCACCGAAAGCCCGGACGTAAGACTCCGCGGCTCCCCGCCGGCCAGCGGCACGACCTTCCAGTCTCTCGCCGCGCCGTCCCACCAGTGCGCATAGCCGCCCTCGGGCGAGAGCGTCGCGCCCCCGAACCCGTGCACCGCCGTGGCGACGAGACGGCGCTGACCGGTCCGCACGTCGATCGCGTACGCGTCCTCGTACGACCCGTCCCACGACACGAGCTGGCGGTACGGGAGGTCCGAGGTGCCGAGCACCCAATCGCCGGCGCCGGACTCGGTCCGGCTCACCTCGGGGACCTCGAGCGAGGCGAGCTGGACGATACTGTCGTCGCCCTCGTGCGCCACGGCGAGATAGGTCCGGTTGCGCTCGCGCTGCGCGCGGACGAGCTGCATGGGCTGCAGATAGTCGTCCTTCCAGTTCCAGACATCGACCGACACCTTCTCGCGCTCGAGCATCTTCTCGGGCTCGGGAGCCGGGACCGGCGCGGTGCCGAAGAAGAGCCGCGTGCCATCCTCGGAGAACGAGGGGGACCCGTGCTCGCTCACCCACCAGCCCTGCGCCACGCCGGCCGTCCGGGAGCTCGCGACGAGCGTCGCGGGCCCGCCGTCGTCCGACCGATACAGCGTGTACGCGGGCCGCTCGGCCTCCCAGTCGGCGGCGTCCGAGAGGAAGGCGAGACGGGCGCCGCTCTCATCGAAAGCGAGCCCCGTGTAGTGGCCCTCCCCGGCCATCACCTCGGTCGCCTCCCCCGTCGCCGGATCGACCAGGTAGAGGCCGTCGCCGCCGTCATCCTCGGTGCCGGCGACGTAGACGAGCCCGCCGCCGTTCGACGCGACGGCGAAGTCCGTGACGAAGTCGAAGGTGTGCTCGGTCCCGCTCTGGAGGTCCCGCAACACGAGCGGCGTCCCGTCGTCCTTCTCGTGGAAGCGCTCGTACGTCTCCGAGCGATCCTCGGCCGCCTCCGCCTCGCCGCGCTCCTCGCGCGGGCCCTCCGGTCCCTCCTCGTCCTCACCCTCTTCCTCGGGCACCTCCGACAGGTGGTAGGCAATCCACGTCCCCGCATCCTCCGGAATCTCGAACCCCTCGATCGGGCCGGCGCGGAAGACCCCATCGTCGCTGCCGGCACCCAGCCCGGCGAGCGTGAGCACGGCGAGCGAATCGCCGGGCATGTCGTCCCGTCTCGTGCCCTCGAGCTCGAGCGAGTCGATCACCGACTGGACAGGCGGGACCTCGAAGGCGAGAAACCTCGAGTCGCGCGTGAACGCCGGCGACTGTCCGCGGAACCGGTGCTCCGCCGAGCCATCGGTCCGGGCGACCACGACCGTGGGATCTCCCTCCCACGGCTCGATCACGTAGGCGAGCCACTGTCCGTCCGCGGACAGCACCTCGTCGTCGATCGTGTTCCAGCGGTACGTGTCCTCGTGGTCGAGGGCCGGCTTGACCTGTTGCGCGGCCGCGCCGCCGGGAATCGTGATGGCCAGCGCGATCAGCGTGCCGCGCATCGCGCGATGTCGGGGGAGAGTCGAGCGCATGCGTGTCTCCTTCTCGAAGCGGGGCCGGCGACCGCGCCGGCGTGGCCACAATGTGGGCCGGGGACGCCTTTCCTGGCCAGACACGTCGGGGCGGTCGGTCCTCCGTGGCGGGGCGGAAACGTTTCTTCCGCTTTGTCCGTCAATGTGTTGGACGCAGAGACGTTCTTATGCGAGGTGGACCAGGGGGTCCGCCTTGTCACTCGACGAAAACGAGGATCAGATGCGTAACGTTCGTAAGTTCCTGACCGCGATGGCGGTCGCCGCCGTGCTCCTTCCGGGCAGCGTCGCGGCTCAGGATGTGCTTATCGGTGTGAAGGGCGGGATCAACAGCGCCAACGTGAGCCTCGATCCCGAGGAATTCGATACGAGCGCCAGAACCGCGTTCGTCGGCGGGCTGTTCGCCGAGTTCGGACTCAGCGACCTGTTCGCGATCCGGCCCGAAGCGCTCTATTCGGGCAAGGGCTTCAAGGGCTCCGAGGGTACGGCGGAGCTGGAGTTCAAGGCGAACTACATCGAGATCCCCGTGCTCCTCGTGGCGCGGCTCGGCAGCTCGTCGGTCCAGCCCGTGCTGTTCGCGGGTCCGGTGATCGCGTTCGAGAGCTCGTGCGACGTGTCGGCCTCCGACACCGGCCTGAGCTTCGACAGCCCGTGCGACGAGTTCGACGAGGGCATCGAGACGAAGAGCACCGACTTCGGTGCGGCGTTCGGCGCCGGCGTCGAGATCGACCTCGGCGGGTTCTTCCTCCTCGGCGACGCGCGGTACAACCTCGGGTTCACGGATGTGGCGGACGACGAGGAGGCGAGCGTCAAGAACCGTGGCTGGTCGTTCCAGGGCGGGATCGGGATCGGCGTGGGCTGAGCCGACTGATCGAATCGCCTGCGCGATACGGCGGGAGGGGGATCCCCCTCCCGCCCTTTTTTTCGGGACCGTATTGCCCTCTCAGGGGTCCCCGTTGTCGCGACGTTACACGCTCGTTACACTCCGTCCGGGACGTCCGTCGCCCCTGGCGGTGATCGCTCCCCGACCGATTCGAGACTCTCCAGACCCCGATCCGGTTTCCATGCGCACGACGAGTCCCATTGCCGCGTTGTTCGGGAAGTCCCCGTTCAAGCCCATCCAGGAGCACATGGGCGTCGTGCACGAGTGCATCGAGGAGATGGTCGCGATGTTCGGGGCGCTTCTCGCGGGCGACCAGGACGAGGTGGTCGCCCGTAGCGAGGCGATCTTCCGGCTCGAGAGCCAGGCGGACGAGCTAAAGCACGAGCTGCGCAGCCAGCTTCCCCGCAGCCTGTTCATGCCCGTGAATCGACGGGACCTCCTCGACCTCCTGAGCGCGCAGGACTCCATCGCCGACGAGGCCGAGGACATCGCCGCGCTCATCACGCTCCGAGACATGAGGGTGCCCGACCCCCTGAGAGACGACCTGCTCCCGTTCGTGCGACGCGTCGTGGACGCGGTCGTGAAATGCCGCGAAGTCATTAGGGAACTCGACGAGCTGCTCGAGGCGGGGTTCCGCGGTCGGGAGACGGATCGGGCCGAAGAGCTCATCCGCGAGCTCGCGGTGATCGAGACCGAGACCGACGAAATGGGGCTGGCGCTGGTCGGCGTGCTGTTCCGGCACGAAGACGAGATGAAGCCGCTGCGCGTCGTCTACTGGCAGCACCTCATCCGCATGCTCGGCCGGGTCGCCGACCACGCCGAGAACGCCGGTGACCGACTTCGACTGCTGATCGCCCGCTGACCAGAAACCCCCTGCCCGGAGCGTCCACCTGGAATCGGCCCTGACCTACGTCGTTCTCGCGACCGTCCTCGGGCTGTACATGACGTGGGGCGTCGGGGCCAACGACGTGGCGAACGCGATGGGCACGTCGGTGGGCTCGCGTGCCATCACGGTCCGCAAGGCCATCGTCATCGCCGCCATCTTCGAGTTCGCCGGTGCATTCCTCGCCGGCGGCCACGTCACCTCGACGATCCGCAAGGGCATCATCGATGCGGCGGCGGTCCCGTCGCCGGAGATCCTCATCTACGGGATGCTGGCCGCCCTGGCCGGGGCCGGTGTCTGGCTCATGATCGCATCGTACTTCGGGTGGCCGGTCTCCACGACCCACACGATCGTCGGCGCGCTGGTAGGGTTCGCCCTCGTCGGACTGGGGCGCGGAGCGGTGGACTGGGCGCAGGTGGGGCAGATCCTCGCGAGCTGGGTGGTCTCGCCGTTCCTCGGCGGCACGATCGCCTATCTCCTGGCGCAGAGCCTCCGGGTGCTGATCTTCGAGGCCGACCGGCCGCTCGACGCCGCGAAGCGGTGGGGACCCGCCTACGTCTTTCTGATGGGGATGCTCGTCGCCCTGGTCACCGTCTGGAAGGGTCTGGGCCAGCTCGACATCGACCTCACCACGTCGGAGGCGGTGGGGATCGCCGCGCTCACCGGGCTCGTCACGGCGCTGGTCGGACGGCTTCTCATCCGCCGCGTGGAGATCGATCCGGAGGCCGACGAGAGCTTCCACTTCGCCGGCGTCGAGCGCGTGTTCGCGCCGCTCTGCGTGTTCACCGCCTGCGCCATGGCGTTCGCACACGGGTCGAACGACGTCGCGAACGGCGTCGGCCCCCTCGCCGCTGTCGTCAGCGTCGCCACGACCGGAGACGTGACCCAGGAGTCGGCGCTCCCGTTGTGGATTCTCGCCCTCGGGGGGATGGGGATCGTCCTCGGGCTCGCCACGCTCGGGTACCGGGTGATGCGTACGATCGGAAGACGGATCACGGAGCTGACGCCGAGCCGCGGATTCTGCGCCGAGCTCGCTGCCGCCACGACTGTCGTGCTGGCCTCGCGGCTCGGACTCCCCGTTTCGACCACGCACATCATCGTCGGCGCGGTGCTCGGAGTCGGCGTCGCGCGAGGCATCGCGGCCATCGACCTGAGGGTGGTCGTTCGCATCGTGACGTCCTGGCTGATCACGCTACCGGTCGGCGCGGGGCTGGCAGCCGTCTTCTTCCTGCTGTTTCGGGCGATCTTCAGCTGATTCGACGCGTTTCCCCTTGTGGCGCGCCTCTTGTGTCTGCGCCGATCCGCCACGGGTGACAGTCGCATTCCCGCAACAGTACAGGTCCGGCGGGCGGTGGCGCTGGCGGGAAGCGCTTTGGCGTCGAGGGGCCTAACTCCACGTTTTTGCGGCGACTTCGACCCCTCCCCCCGCGACGGAGGGTCTTCGACGGGCCGGGAACATCGATTGCGACTCGGCACCTGCGTCGGGGCGGCGGCGACACGGGGATGGGGGGCTTTCCCACGCACCACGAGGTCCGATCGTGACGAGAACTCAGACCCGTCGTCCCGTCGAGCGTCCATCCTGGAACGACGCGACACGCGACCTCCTCACGCCCGCGGCGCTCGCCTTCCTCAAGGCGCTTCACCGGGAATTCGAGCCCCGCCGGCAGAAGCTCCTCGAGGCGCGAAAGCTCCGTCAGACCGCCCTCGACTCGGGCGTGCGCCCGGGGTTCCAGCCCGAGACGGCCGACATCCGGGCGCGTGAGTGGCAGGTGGCCGCACCGCCAAAGGACCTCGAGTGCCGCCAGGTCGAGATCGTCGGGCCCGTCGACCGACGGACGATCGTCAACTCTCTCAACTCGGGCGCCGACTGCTTCGTGGCGGACTTCGGAGACTCGCTCAGTCCCACGTGGCCGAACGTCATCCGTGGACACCACAATCTGTACGATGCGATTCGGCGCCAGATCGACTTCATCGCCGACGACGGACGTCCGTTTCGGCTGAGCTTCAACCTCGCGACCCTGATCGTCCGCCCCCGCGGCTGGCACCTCGAGGAGGCGCGGGTCAAGGTCGGCGGCCATCCCATCTCGGCCAGTCTCTTCGACTTCGGTCTGCACGCGTTCCACAACGCTCGCGAGCTGCTCGAGCGTGACAGCGGCCCCTACTTTTCGCTGCCGAAGCTCCAGAACCGGCACGAGGCCCGGCTGTGGAACGACGTGTTCGAGTTCGCCGAGCGGCGGCTCGAGATCCCGCACGGGTCCATGCGGGCGACCGTCGTGGTCGAGCACATCCTGGCCGCGTTCGAGATGGAGGAGATCCTCCACGAGCTCCAGGACCACGTGACCGCCCTGAGCGCCGGACGCTGGAACTACGTCTTCAGCGCGATCAAGACGTTCGGTCGGTACCCCGAGCTCACCCTGCCCGACCGCAACGACGTGACCATGACGGTGCCCTTCATGCGTGCGTTCACCGAGCTTCTGATCAGGACGTGCCACCGGCGCGGGGCGCACGCGATCGGGACGGCGAGCGCGTTCGTCCCCCGCACCGACGACCCCGAGCTGCGCGATCGCGCCATCGACGCGGTGCGTTCCGAGATGGAGCGCGAGAGCCACGACGGTTTCGACGGCACGTCGGTGGCCCACCGGGGTCTGGTTCCACTCGCGCGGGCGGCCTTCGTCTCGGTGCTCGGGGCGAGCCCGCACCACAAGAACCACTACCGCGAGGACGTCCGGGTCGGCGCGTACGACCTCATCGCTCTCGCCGATACGGGGGGCCGGATCACTCGGGTCGGGATGGCGCTCAACGTGAGCGTGGCCCTCCAGTACATGACCTGCTGGCTGCGCGGCGATGGCTCGATTCCGATCTACCACGCGATCGAGGATGCCTCGACCGCCGAGATCTCCCGCGCCCAGCTCTGGCAGTGGGTCCGCCACGGGGTGCCGCTCGAAGACGGAACGCCGGTGACGCCCGACCTCTACCGCGAGATCCGCGAGCGCGAGCAGCGTCGTCTGACCGGCCGACTCGGCGATGACGACGGACGGCTGACGGCGGCCGCGCGCTGGCTGGATGCGCTCGTGCTCGGCGACGCGTGCCCGCCGTTCATGGCGCAGGCGCGGTTGAAGAGGCCCGCCTAGCGTTTCCCGAGTCCCGGCCCGCTTGCCCGCAGGTGGGACTCGCCGTCAATTCGGCGGATGGTCGGACCGTCCCCTCGCCTCCCGGATCCCTTCCTCGCCGAGATCGCCGACCGTTACCGTGTCGACGACCTGCTCGGGCGGGGCGGCATGGCGACCGTGTACCGGGGCCACGACCTGCGGCACGATCGGCCCGTGGCGATCAAGGTTCTCGATCCCGAAGTCGCCGCAGCGATCGGGCCGCAGCGCTTCCTCGCGGAGATCCGGACCACGGCCTCCCTGCATCACCCCAACGTTCTTCCGCTGTTCGATTCGGGTGAGGCGGGGGGACGGTTGTTCTACGTGATGCCGCTCGTGGAGGGCGAGTCGCTCCGAGACCGTCTGGAACGCGAGAGGCAGCTCCCCGTCGATGAAGCGATCCGAATCGCCTCGGGGATCGCGGCGGCGCTCGACTTCGCACACCGCCGCGGGATCGTCCACCGCGACATCAAGCCGGCCAACGTCCTGCTCCAGGACGGTCAGCCGGTCGTGGCGGATTTCGGGATCGCGCTGGCGGTGGACACCGGCTCCGACGAGCGGCTGACCGAGACCGGTCTCGGACTCGGGACGCCGCAGTACATGAGCCCCGAGCAGGCGTCGGCCGACCGCGAGATCACTCACGCGACCGACCAGTATTCGCTCGCGGCGGTCACGTACGAGATGCTGGCCGGGTGCGCACCGCTCACCGCCCCAACCGCCCGCGGTGTCCTCATGAAGACGCTGACCGAGGACCCGGCACCGGTCGGTTCGCTGCGAGCCTCGACACCCGAGCACGTCGAGGCGGCCCTCGCCCGAGCCCTCGAGAAGATCCCCGCCGACCGGTTCCCTTCGGCGCGGGACTTCGCTTCCGTGCTGAACGATCCCGGCTGGACGCGCTCGACGCCACATGTGCGGCGGCCGACACGAGCGCCGAGACGATGGCCCTGGCCCGCCCTCGTACTGACCGCCCTCGCACTTGGAGTCGCCGGCGGCCTCGCGGCGTGGTTCAGTGGCCGAGAGGCCGGTGACGGCGAAGGGGTCGTCCCGGCCGAGGCCCCGGAGGGGCAGCCGTCCGTGGCCGTCCTGCCGTTCACCACTCCGGGCGGGGACGCCGACAACGAATACTTCGCGGACGGCGTGGCGGAAGAGATCCTCAACCTCCTCGTGGAAGTAGAGGGACTCCGCGTGACGTCTCGCAGCTCCAGCTTCTCGTTCAAGGGCACGCAGACCGGTCTCGCCGAGATCGCTCGACAGCTCCGGGTCGACCACGTGATCGAGGGAGGCGTCCGGCGCTTCGAGGACTCGATTCGCGTGACGGTACGGCTGGTCGACGTCGAGGCCGATGGCAACGTCTGGTCGGGCGCCTACAACCGTGAACTCAGAGATGTGCTCGAGATCCAGCGCGACGTCGCGGCCCAGGTCACCACGGCGTTGAGCGGCGTTCTGGTCGGGACCGTCCCGCCGGCGACCCCGGACGTCGACCCCCGCGCGTACGACCTCTACCTCCAGGGGCGGCACCTGCGACATCAGGGCGGCGCCGGATTGCTCCGTGCAGAGGAGCTCTTCCGCGACGCGCTTCGCCTCGAACAGGACTTTCCGGCGGCGTGGGGGGCCCTGTCGCAGACCCTCCTCCAGATTCCGACCTACACGGAGGTCGAGATGACGGCGGTCGCACCGCAGGCGGTCGAGGCCGCCGAACGAGCCCTCGCCCTCGATCCCGACGTCGTCGAGGCCGCCCTCGTTCTGGCCAGGGGCGATGCCGGCGAGGCACTTGCCACGATCGAGGCGGTCTCGGGCCGGCATCCGGGACACGCCGCCGCGCAGGCCGCACTGGCCTACCGCCTCCTCGATGCGGGGTATCTGGCGGAGGGCACCTCCCGGGCCGACCGCCTGGTCGACCTCGATCCGCTGTCGAGCGCCTCGATGGACCTGGTGGGGCTGGGCCGACTCCTCGCGGGCCGCCTCGACGAAGTCCCGGACCCCGCCATCCAGGCCAATCGACTGCGGCCGTCCGGGGGAGCCGTCACTCTGTACTTCCTGGCCCAGGCCTCGGGCTCCTACGATGCGTTCGACCGGGCGGCAACGGACGGCTTCGGCTGGTTGCACTCGGACTGGATGACTATCGCCGGGTACGCGCGCGGCCTCGTCGACGGAGGCGCCTTCGACGACCATATCGAGTCGTTGCAATCGAGAGGTCAGGAGAGGATCGCCGCCTGGGCCCGATTCATGAGGGCCTACGTCGATCGCGACCCCGATGCGCTGTGGGCCGCGGTCGAAGGGCTGTCGGTCTACGGAGGGTCGTTCACGTCGTATCTCTGGAGTCCGGGTGGAGACTGGGTACGCGCCGACCCGGGCTTCGCGCGACTCGCCGAGGAGAAGGGGTGGGTCGAGCTGTGGCGCACCCGGGGGTGGCCGGACCGCTGCGGGCCCGAGGCCGGGGGTGGGTGGAGCTGCGATCAGCCCGACTGAGCCGCGCTCCGGAGCACGACTTCGCGCAGGAGCGCCCAGTGGCCGAGCCCCGGGCTACGTTTCGCGGAGGCTCAGTCCCCCACGCTCGGCAGCCTGAGCCGCGCCACGCAGCCGCTCGCGTCGTCGCGGTTCTCGAGGCTCAGGTTGCCGTGGTGCGCCTCGGCGATCTCGCGGCACAGGACGAGCCCGATCCCCGAGCCCGTCTCCTTCGTGGTGAAGAACGGGACGAACAGGTTCGCCGTGTCGGCGAGACCGGGCCCCTCGTCCTCCACCCACACCTCGATCTGGTGACGGCTCTGACGCCACCCGACGGTCACACCGCCGCCGGTCTCGACCGCGGCGTCGACCGCGTTGTCGACGAGATTGATCAACAGCTGGTCGAGCTGATCGCCGTCGGCGCGGATCGTGGCCGGCGGCCCCTCCTCGAGCCGGACCTCGAGCCGCGTTTCGAGACCGACGACCCGGTGCACCCACTCCCGCACATCGAGCGGGGCGAGGGTCGGGGGAGGTAGCCGGGCCAGACGCGCGTACGACGAGAGAAACCGGCCGAGCGCCTCGGCGCGACCGCTGATCACGTCGAGCCCCTGCTCGACATCGTCCCGCCACTCCTCCGACGGCGCGTCGCCGCCGGCCGACGCGAGGAGGCTCTGCGCGATCGACTGGATCGGCGCGAGCGAGTTGTTGATCTCGTGGCCGAGCACCCGCACGAGCCGCTGCCACGCCGTGCGCTCCTCCTCGCGGAGGACGCGGCTCAGGTCCGAGACGACCAGCAGCCGGTGCGGCTTCCCCTCCTGCCGGAAGTGGCTCACGCGAAGCTCCCAGCGGCTCGACCCGCCCGGAAACACCATGTCGGCCACCCGGCGGGTCGGTCCCGTGAGCAGGTCGTGGAGACCGATCGACGCCGCCCGTCGGCCGAGCATGCTCTCTTCCGAGCGGTCGAGCAGCTTCTCGGCCGCCCGGTTCACGAGGACCAGCCGGTCCTGACCATCGAACGCGAACACGGCCACGTCGATCTCGCTCATGACGCGGCGCAGAAGCGCGGTGGCCTCGAGCACCTCGAGCCGCTGCTCGCGAAGCGTCTGACCGAGGAGGTTCACCTCGTGCGCCACGAGCCCCAGCGAGTCGTTGGGCTTCCCGAGCCGCGCGCGCATGGTGTAGTCGCCTTCCTGGAGGGCGGCGATCATGTTCGACATGGTCTGTAGGGGACGGACGAGCCGCTCACGCAGCACGATCCAGAACCCGATCCAGCTTCCCACCGCAACGATCGTCAACGTCCACTGCAACCGGGTCGAGAACTCGCCGGTCCACACCAGGACGAGCGCGATCACCAGCGCCGGCAGCGCGCCGAGGGCGCCGAGGAGGGGGACGCGCCGTTCGTAGCTCAGGGCCGGGCGCTTGATCGGTAGGGGGGACACGACGGGTGGGTCGGGAAGGTTCAGGTCTCTATCCCGTGGCTCTCGAGGCGGCGGTACATGGCGCCCCGACTCAACCCGAGCGCCTCGGCGGCCCGGCTGACGTTGCCGTCGAACCGGCTCATGGCCCGCTGTATCAGGATGCGCTCGGCCTCTTCGAGCGTCAGGTCGTCGAGCCTCGCCCCCGGGTCCGGTGCGGGCTGGAGCCCCAGATCGTCGGGCTCGAGCCTGTCGCCCTCGGCGAGCAGCACGGCGCGCTCGACGGCGTGCCGCAACTCACGGACGTTGCCGGGCCACGAGTGCGCGAGCAACGCCTCCATGGCGGCGGGCGAGATCTCGAGATCGCGGCCGTAGCGGGCGACCTGCCGGCGCAGGAAGTAGGCGGCGAGGGCCGAGATGTCCTCGCGTCGCTCGCGCAACGGCGGCAACCGGATCTCGACCGAGTTCAGACGATACAGCAGGTCCTCGCGGAACCGTTCCTCGGCGACGCGCTTCGCAAGGTCCGCGTTGGTCGCCGCGAGCACCCGGACGTCCGCCCGGCGGGTCCGGGACGACCCGACCCGCTGGAACTCTCCCGTCTCGAGCACCCGCAGGAGCTTCGCTTGCTGGACGAGAGAGAGGTTGCCGACCTCGTCGAGGAACAGCGTCCCCCCGTCCGCCATCTCGAAGTACCCGACGCGGTCGGCCTTCGCGTCGGTGAAGGCTCCCTTCACGTGCCCGAACAACTCGCTCTCGAACAGCGTCTCGGACAGCCCGCCCGCGTTCACCGCGACCAGGGGGCGGGAGGCGCGCTCGGAGCGCGCGTGCAGCCAGCGGGCGACGACCTCCTTCCCGCTCCCGGGCTCGCCCGTCACGAGGACGCTCGCGTCGGATGGTCCGACGCGCTCGATCAGCCGGATCACGGGCTGCATGGCCCGCGAGGTCGCGATGAAATCGGGGACGTCGCGCTCGCGCAGCCACTTGTTCTCGATCTCGAGGTGCTGCGCGCGGCGCAGCGCGCGGCCGAGCTCGATCTGCGTGCGCAGGGTCGAGACGAGCCGCTGGTTGTCCCACGGCTTCTCGACGTAGTCCCCGGCGCCCTTCCGCATCGCCTCGACCGCGCCCTCGATCGACCCCCACGCCGTCATGACGACGACGGGCAGGGCGGGCTCCATCGCCTTGATCTTCGGGATCAGGTCGAGCCCTTCGCGCCCCGAGGTGGTGTCGCGCGCGTAGTTGAGGTCCATCAGGATCGCGTCGAGGTCGTGGGTCTCGAGCGCGCTGATGATGCCCGGCGGCGATGTGGCCGTCTCGAGCGTGAACCCCTCTCCCTTGAGGAGGAGCCGGAGCGCGCGCAGGACATCCTGCTGGTCGTCCGCGATGAGGACGCGGGGAGGCCTGTGGTTCTCGGTCACGCGATGAAAGTAGTGTCGTGCCCCGGTTCATCCACACCGGGACCCGCGGCGTGCGAATGCGGGCCGGGGTGACCCCCGCATCGAGCCGCCGCGGTTACTCGTCGACCATCCACCCGTCGGCGAGGTTGATCAGCCGATTGCCGTACTCGGCAACGGACTCGTCGTGTGTCACCTGGACGATCGTCGTCCCGCCCTCGTTGAGCTCCTTGAGCATCTCCATGATCACCTTTCCCTGGCTGGAGTGGAGGCTGCCCGTCGGCTCGTCGGCCAGGATCAGTTTCGGCTTCGAGATCATCGCCCGCGCCACCGCGACCTGCTGCTGCTGGCCGCCCGAGAGCTGGTTCGGGAAGAGGTCCTTCTTCCCGACGATGCTGAACCGGTCGAGGATGTCGGCTACCTGGGCCTGCCGCTCGGACCGCTTCACATCGCGGTAGGAGAGCGGGATCTCGAGGTTCTCGTAGACCGTGAGGTCGTCGATCAGGTGATACTGCTGGAACACGAAACCGATGTACGCCTTGTGGAGCTCGTTGCGGTGCTTCGGCTTGAGGGCGTGGATCGGCTCGTCGTGGAACCAGTACTCGCCGTCGAAGGCGCCGTCGAGCAGACCCACGATGCCGAGAAGGGTCGACTTCCCGGCGCCGGAGGGCCCCATGATCGTGACGAACTCACCCTCCCGGATGTCGGCGTCGATCCTCCGGAGGACCCAGGTTCTTCCACCCTTGTAGGGGTAGCTCTTCTCGACGTTCTTGAGACGAATCATCTATCGATCTCGCATGGAGACGGTGGATATCGGCGACGGAGCCCGGGGCGAGCCTGCCAGGCTCGCTCCGGCGATCGCGATCGGGACATGGAGGGTGGGCGCGATCGACCCGCGGGTCAACCGGATCCTTCCCCCCCGGCGCCGCTCACTCGGCGCGCAGCGTGATGATCGGGTCCACCCGGGTGGCACGCCGCGCCGGCCAGTAGCAGGCGAACATGGCCGCGAGCCCGAGAAGAAGCGCCACGGAGCCCAGCGTGAGAGGGTCGTTCGGGCTGATCCCGAACAGAAGCGTCGAGAGCCCTCGGCCCGCGGCGACCGCCGCGAGAAGCCCGAGCGTCACTCCGACACCGGTCAGGATCATCCCGCGACGCATCACCGAGCCCAGGACGTGCCCCGGACGCGCGCCGAGCGCCATGCGGATCCCGATCTCACGAGTGCGCTGCGCCACCATGAAGGCCATGACACCGTAGATGCCAACGGCGCCGAGCACGAGCGCGAGCGCCGCGAACCCGGCCAGCAGGAGGCTGATGAAGCGCTCGGGGGCGATGCTGGAGGCGAACACCTCGTCGAGCGTCGCGACGTTCGACAGCGGCATGTTCGGGTCGAGAGACCACACCGCCTCGCGCAGATCCGCCGCCAGGGCGGCCGGGTCGCCGTCCGCGTGGACGACGATGGACATGCCCCGGGCCGGCAGCTGCGCGTACGGGAGGAAGACCTCGGGCTCGGGAGCCCGTGCGATCGCGCGAGTCCGCACGGTCTCGACCACGCCGACGATCGTCCACCACGGCGACTCGGGGTCCTGCACCCCACCCACCCTGATGCGCTTGCCGAGCGGGTCCTCGCCGGGGAAGTGCTGCTCGACCATCGAGCGGCTGACCACGGCCACCTCGAGACCGCCGTCGCGATCGCTCGCCTCGAGGTAGCGTCCGCTCAGGAGCGGCATCCCCATCGCCTCGAAGAACCCCGGAGTGGCCCGCCACAGGTCGGCCAGAGGCTCCCTCCCCGGCTCGGGCAGACGCCCCTCGACGCCGAAGCCGACATCGCTGACGTTGCCGCTCAGCGGGAGGATCGTCGCCGCACCCACGGCCTCGACGCCGGGACGCGCGGCGAGCCGTTCTTCGAGCTGCGTCATGAACGTGACGAGGCTCTCGCGGTCGGGATAGTCCGTCGACGGAAGCAGGATGCGGGCGCTGAGCGCGTCGCTCACCCGAAACCCGGGGTCCACGCTCCGCATCTCCTGGAAGCTCCTGAGCAGGAGACCTGCGGCGACGAGGACCGCGACGCCGAGCGCGAGCTCGCCCACGACGAGCGCGTTGCGCAACCGTCCCCCCGCACCGAACGACGAGCCCCTGCTTCCCTCGCGCAGCGATCGGGCGGACGCGCCCGCCCCCTGTCCCAGCGCGGGGGCGAGACCGAAGAGGAGCCCCGTGACGACAGAGGCCCCGAGCGCGTACAGGAACACCGTCGCGTCGAGCCCGATCTCCGATAGACGCGGTAGCCCGGCGGGCGCGGCCTGCACCAGCAGCGCGGTGCCCCACACGCCGAGGGCCAGCCCGAGGAGCCCGCCGCCGATACCGAGGACGACCGCCTCGGTGAGCATCTGGCGGACGAGCCGGCCGCGACCGGCGCCGAGCGACGCCCGCACGGCGAGCTCGCGCTCGCGGACCGAGGCGCGTGCGAGGAGGAGGTTCGCCACGTTGGCGCACGCGATGAGGAGGACGAGCCCGACCGTGCCGAGGAGGACCAGCAGGGGGGTACGGACGGGACCGACCACGGTCGCACGAAGCGGGTCGATCGTCACGCTCACGTCCTCGTAATCGCGCGGGTTCTCCTCGGCGATGCCGATCGCCACCCGATCCATGTCGGCCTGCGCGGCCGGCAGCGTCGCCCCATCGCGCAGACGCCCGATCACCCGCAGGAAGTACGAGCCGCGGTCGCTCTGCGACCGGTCGATGGCGAGCGTCCCCCAGATCTCGGCGCCGGACACGATCGGTCCGTCGAATCCGGCCGGCGCGATCCCGACGATGACGTGAGGCTCGCCGTTCAGGGTCACCGTGGTCCCCACCACGTCGCGTGCGCCGCCGAGCCTCTCCTGCCAGAAGTCGTGCCCGATGACCACGACCGCGTCGTTGCCGGGCGTCTCCTCCTCCGCCAGGAACCCGCGCCCGGCGTACATGTTGACACCCAGCATCGTGAAGTAGTCGGGGCTCACCAGCGCCCCCTGGAGCACGTCAGGACGATCGACGCCGGTCATGTTCGGCGCCCAGCCCGTCACGGCCGACATGGCATCGAAGGTCTCGGAGCGCTCGCGCCAGTCTGCGAAGGTCGACCGACCCGTCCACTCGTTCGGCGTCCAGTCGCGGAGCTCGTGGTTCTCCCAGATCGTGTAGAGTCGGTCCGCATCCGCGTACGGCATCGGACTCAGCAGCACGCTGTTCACCACGCTGAAGATCGACGTATTCACGCCGATCCCCAGCGCGATGGTGACCATCGCGATCAGCGTGAACCCCGGGTTGCGTCGCAGTGCGCGGATCGCGAAGCGGATATCCTGTCCGAGTCTCTCCATCAGGGCGTTCTCAGCCTCATCCGGGGTTGGTTCGAGAGCCGTCGTGCGCGCGGCTCCGTCTTGTTCCTCATTCGCGTAGTGCCAGCACCGGGTCCACGGAGGTGGCGCGCCGGGCCGGCAGATACATCGCGACCAGCGCCACCGCCGCGAGGACGGCGGCGACGCCGATGAGTGTGAGCGGATCGCGGGGACCGATACCGAACAGCAATTCCGACATCAGACTCGACAGTCCGAGTGCCCCCGCGAGACCGATCGTGATTCCGATCGCCGTCAGCCTGAGCCCCGTACCCATGACCTCGCGCATGACGTCGACCTGTCCCGCCCCGAGCGCCATCCGCACCCCGATCTCGCGCGTTCGCGTGCGCGCCATGTAGCTGACCACGCCGTAGATCCCAACGGCGGCGAGCGCGAGCGCGAGGACGGCGAACGAGCCGAGGAGCCACAGGTTGAATCGACGCGCGGCGACTGATTTTGCGACGAGCTCGTCGAGTGTCGCGGCGCGATAGATCGACTGGGCTGGATCGACGGCCCACACCGCTTCCTGGATCGGGTCGAGGATCGCGGCCGGATCCGAGTCCGTGCGGGCCACGAACGTCATGCTGCCGCCCGCGAGCTGGCCGTGTACGACGAACATCTCGGGTCTGGCGTCCTCATCGAGACCGTCGTGCCTCACCTCGGCGACCACACCGACGATCTCGAGCGCGATGGGATTCCCCTCATCGTCGCGGTAGGCCCCGATGACGATGCGATCGCCGATCGGGCTCCGGCCGGGCCAGTGCCTCCGCACGAGCGCGTCCGTGACGACGGTGACGGGCGCCGAGCCGGCGCGGTCCCGGTCGTCGAAGACGCGGCCCTCGAGAAGCGGGATGCGCATCGTCTCGAAGTAGCCGGGCGTCGCCTGCGCGACGAACGCGTTCGGCATCTCCTCGGGTCTCGGGGCGGGCCGGCCCTCGATCAGGATCTCCTGCTGGATGGCGATGTTCGCCTCGATGAACGGCAACGCCGAGACCGCCCCCGCCGACTCGACGCCCGGGAGAGCCCGGATGCGGTCGAGGGTCTCCTCGAAGAACGCCACCCTGCCCGCGTCCGTCGTGCCGTCGGGATAGTGGAAGACCTGCACGGCGGCGACCCGATCGCCCTCGAAGCCGGGGTCGATCGCCAGCAGCGAGACGAAGCTGCGCGCGAGCAGACCCGCACCCACCACGAGGATGAGCGACAGGGCCACCTCGGCGACCACCATGGCGCCGCGCATCCGCTGGCGCACTCGACTGGCGGTCGCCCCGCTCCCCTCCTTCATGGCCCCCTGGAGGTCGGGGCGCGAGAAGTGGACCGCCGGAAGCACGCCGAACGCGAGCGCCGTGAGGAGGGTGGTCGCGAGCGCGAACACGAGCACTCGCCCGTCGAGCGTCACATCAGCCAGACGCGGGATCTCGGAGGGGCCCAGCGCCACGATCGCGTCGAGCGCCCACAGGGCGAGCACGACACCGCCGACGGCTCCCAGGGCGGCGATGGCCGTGCTCTCGGTCAGCAACTGCCGGACGATCCGGGTCCGCCCCGCCCCGAGCGCGGAGCGCAGCGCGAATTCGGACTCCCGCTCGGTCCCACGGGCCAGCATCAGACTCGCGACGTTCGCGCATGCCACCGCGAGCAGGAACAGCACCGCACCCTGGAGAATCAAGAGCGCCGTGCGCGAGTCACCGATCAGGTGGTCTCGCAGAGGCACCACCGAGACCGAGAAACCGCTGTTCGTCTCGGGGTAGTCGGTGGCGAGCCGGGTGGCGATGGTCCGCATCTCGCTTCGTGCCGCCTCGAGCGTGACGCCGTCGTCCAGCTTCCCGACAACCGCCCACCAGCGACTTCCCCGCTCCTCCTGTTCCCACCCCTGGGGCACGAGCGGGATCCAGGCATCGCGGTCGGTGACGGAGGGCGCCAGGTGCGGGTTGAACGTCCGCGGTACGACGCCGACCACCGTCGTCGGGCGGCCGTCGAGGGTGATCTCGCGGCCGACCAGATCGGGGTCCGACCCGAAGCTACGTTCCCACAGGCGCTCGCCGATGACGACGACGTCCGCGCCTTCGTAGTCGTCCGCGACGAAGGTGCGACCGATCATGGCCCGCGTCCCGAGCGCCTCGAAGAACCCCTCGGTCACCCGCGCGGCGAACACGACTTCCGGGCGCTCGTCGCCGCTGAGATCGAGGCTGTACGGGTCGAGCGCGGCGAGGTGCTCGAACGACCGGGCCTGATCGCGCCAGGAGTAGAAGTTGCCGGGGGCGACGTCGTCGCGCTCGATGCCCGCCTCGAGGTCGTGGTCCCACACCGTGACGATCCGATCGGCGTCGGCGTAGGGGAGCGCGCGGATCACGAGGGTGTCGAGCACGCTGAAGATCGCCACCGACGCGCCGATCCCGAGCGCCAGAACGGTTACCGCCACGATGGTGAACGACGGGCGAACGAGCAGTTGTCTGAGGGAGAACCTCACATCCTGGAAGAACGCGTCCAACGTCTGCCTCCTATTCGGCCCGAAGCGCCACGAGCGGATCGACCCGAGTCGCCCGAAGGGCGGGCAGCAGACAGGCGAGGAGCGCCACGACCGCGATCACCCCGCCGACCGCCACGAAGGTGGCCGGATCCGTGGGGCTGACCTCGAACAGGAGGGTCGACAACCAGCCCGTCGCCAGGAGCGCCACGACAACGCCCGCCACGAGTCCGACCGCCGTGAGCGTCATGCCCTGCCGGATCACGAGCCTCAACACATCGGCCCGCTGCGCCCCCAGCGAGACCCTGAGCCCGAGCTCCCGGGTCCGTCGCGCCACGCTGTACGACAGGACCCCGTAGATCCCTATGCCCGACAGGACGAGCGCGATCGCGGCGAAGAGCGACACGAGGATCGTGCGGAAACGCTCGGGGGCGACACCCGACGACCTGAGCTCGGCGAGCGTGCTCACGTTCTCGATCGGAAGCGAGGCGTCGATGTCCCGGATCTCGTTCTGCACCGCTGGCAGCAAGGCGCGTGGGTCGCCCTCGGTGCGGACGACGAGGTTCATGTCCGTGAACGGGAACTGGGGGTGCGAGAAGTAGATCGCCATCGGCACTTCCGCGGTCAGCCCGTCCATCTTCACGTCGGCCACGACGCCGACGATCTCGTACCGGAACGGGAGGCCCTGCCACCATTCGGCGCGCTGCACGGTGTGGCCGATGGCGTCGCCGTCTGGGAAGAAAGTCCGCTCGAACGACTCGTTCACGACGATCGCGCCGGGTGCGGAGGCGTCGTCGCGATCGGACAGGTCGCGACCCTTCAAGAGCGGGATCCCGACAGTTCTGAAGTACCCGGGTGTGACGGGGCGCAGACGGGCCTCGGGGCGCTCGCCCTGGGGCGGGTCGAACACGCCGGGGATCCAGAAACTCGACTCCCACCCGCCGCTCAGGGGGTGCATGTACGCCGACGCGACGCTCGTCACGGCCGGCATGGCCTCGATCCGGCGCTCGAGCTCCTCGTAGAACGCGATGGCGCCCGTCGCGTTCAGGTCATCGTCGCCGTAGTACCGCGGTCCCTCCGGGAGCGCGATCGGGACGACGAGCACCCGGTCCTCGCTGAACCCCGCGTCGACGCCCTGGAGCCTTAGGAAGCTGTTCACGAGAAGACCGGCCGCCACGATCGCGACCATCGCCAGCGCGACCTGCCCCACGACGACCAGCTGCGAGGCGCGCACGCTCCGCCGGCCGGCCGACTCGCGGCTGCCCTCCTTCAGACGATCCTGCAGGTCCTTGCGCGCGGCCTGGAGGCTCGGGAGGAGCCCGAACACGAGCCCCGTCACGGCCGTCAGGAGTATCGCGAACGACAGCACGGTTCCGTCGAGACCGACGTTGGCCAGCCGGGGGATCCCCGGCGGCGCGGACGCGGTGAGCAGCCGCAGACCGCCCCAGGCGATCGCGACGCCGAGCATGCCCCCGAGCGTGGTGAGCACCAGGCTCTCGCCGAGGAGCTGTCGGGCGATATGCCCGCGACCCGCCCCGAGGGCCGTCCGCACCGCGACCTCGCGAGCTCGCTCGGTCGCGCGGGTCAGGAGGATGTTCGCCACGTTCGCGCACGCGATCAGCAGCACGAGACCCACCAGACCGAAGATCGCCCACAGGGTGGGCCGGATCGATCCGACTACCGCATCGAGGTAGCTCTGGAGGTACGCGCTTCGGTCCGTGTTGTCCTCGGGGTACATCTCGGCCAGCCGCGCGGCGATCGTCTTGACCTCGGCGTCCGCCTCGGCCATCGAGACGCCATCCCTCAGCCGCGCGACCGGGAACATCCGGTGGTTGCCGCGGGAGTCGTCTCCGAACTGCGGCCCGAAAGCCGCGTACAGCTCGCCCGTCCCGAACGACACACCCTCGGGAAGCACGCCGACGATCTCGAAGGGTGTGCCGTCGAGGGTAAGCGTCCGGCCCAGCACGTCGGCCACTCCGCCGAGCCGGTCCTGCCAGAACCCGTGCGTGAGGACCGCTACCTCCGGCGCGCCGACCCTGTCCTCCTCGGGGAGGAAGTTGCGGCCGATCGCCGGGGTCACGCCGAGCGTCGGGAGGACGTTCCAGGTGGCCCGCGTGACGGGGACGCGGATCGGCTCGCCGCCGTACCCGGTGAGCGTGTAGTCCACGCTCGACCAGCCGGCCAGCGACTCGAACGACTCGGCCTGCTCCTGAAAATCGACGAAGTCGGGGTACGACGCCCCGCTCGACCCGGTGCCGATCCCGCCCTCGTCGCCCCACAGGATCACCAGCTCGTGCGAGTCCTCGTAGGGCAGCGGCTGCAACAAGACGCCGTCCACCACCGAGAAGATCGCCGTATTGGCCCCGATCCCCAGCCCCAGGGTGAGCACGACGACGGCCGCGAAGCCCGGGCGGCGACGGAGCTGTCGTAACGAGTACTTCAGGTTTCGGAGACCGTCGTCGAGGACCTTCATTCGTCCCTCAGAGTGCGCATCGGGTCGAGCCGCGCCGCCTGGGCCGCGGGGACCGCGCAGGCCACGAGCGCGGTGAGGGCCAGGCAGCCGGCCACGATCGCGTAGGTGAGGGGGTCGGTACCGGTCACGCCGTACAGGGCCCCGCGGATCAATCGGGTCGTGAGCCCGGCGGCGACCAGACCGACCAGGAGCCCGACGCCGACGAGTACGGCGCCGCGGCGAACGACCAGACCGAGCACATCGCCCGACCGGGCGCCGAGCGCCATCCGAACGCCGATCTCGCCCCGACGTTGCGCCACTGAGTAGGACAGGACGCCGTAGAGGCCCTGTAGCGCGATGACGAGCGCGAGGGCGGCGAACAGTGCCACGAGCGTCGCCGAGAAGCGCTGCGGGGCGATCGAGGCGTCGACCAGCTCGCCCAGCGGCGCGATCCCGTCGAACGGGACTGTCGGATCGACCGTCCAAAGGGCGTCCTTCACGGCGCGATCCAGCGTCCCGAAGTCGACGGGGCCACGCGCGACGAGCGTCCCGAACCGCGCCCACGACATCCCGCGCTGCGTGTACGGCAGATAGAGCGTCGATGGATCGCCCGTCGCGACCCCGTTCTGCTCGACGTCGCCGGCGACGCCGATGACCGTATACCAGTCGGGCTCGCCGGTCATGAGAACGGCGACTCGCTTGCCGATGGGGTTCTCCCCCGGCCAGGCCCCTTCCGCGAGAGTCTCGTTGACGATCGCCACCCGCGCCGCATCGGCACGGTCCGTATCGGCGAAGGGGCGTCCGCGCAGGATCGGCACGTGGACGGTGCCGAAGTAGTCGCCGTGTACGAGCCGCAGTCGGGCGCTCGGACGCTCACCCGCAGGCGGGACGGGCCGATCGTCGAACTGGATGCTCGAGCCGATCGCGCCGTATCCGACCATCGGGGCCCCGAGCACGAACGCGCCCGATTCGACCCCGGGCGCCTCGTTCAGCGACCGGACCAGCTGCTCGAATGCCGCATCCTGCACCTCGCGCTCCGAATACCGGTTC
Organism: Gemmatimonadota bacterium; assembly: GCA_033720355.1. GTDB lineage: Bacteria > Gemmatimonadota > Gemmatimonadetes > Palauibacterales > Palauibacteraceae > Palauibacter. The sequence continues at coordinate 1,729 of JAWWCR010000012.1, read as the reverse complement.
TCGGGGAGGACGAAGTTGGCGGTGATCACGTTCTGGGGGTCGAACCCCAGATCCACGGCGCGCAGCGACATGAAGCTGCGCACGAGAAGCCCCGACCCGACGAGTAGCACCGCGGCCAGCGCGACCTCGGCCACCACGAACCCACCGAGGAAGCGACCGGTCCGGCCGGCCGCCCCACGGGCCCCACCCTTCGACAGCAGCTCGGCCGGGTCTCGCCGCATGTCGTTCATCGCCGGCACCCACCCGAAGAGGAGGGCCGTGAGCAGCGAGACGCCGAACGTGAAGGCGAGGACCGCCCGGTCGATGTCGATGCCGTCGGCGCGTGGCAGTCCCGGCGGCGCTGCCGCGACCAGGGCCTCGGTCCCCCAGACGGCGATCAGGGTGCCCAGCGCGCCGCCCACCGCGGCGAGGACGAGCGCCTCACCAAGGGCGGAGGCCGCGACTCGGAGCCGGCTTCCACCCAGGGCCATGCGCACCGCCACCTCACGCCCCCGTACGGTGGACCTCACCATGAACAGGTTCGCGACGTTGACGCACGCGATGAGCAGGACCAGCCCGACGGCCCCGAAGAGAAGCCACAGCACGAGCCGCGAGCCTCCGACGACCCGATCTCGCAGCGCCACCGCGGTGACGACCTTCCCCTGATTGGTATCCGGGTAGGCGTCCGCGAGACGCGTCGTGATCGCCTCGATCTCGGCCGCGGCGGCCGACAGCGGCACACCCGGCGCAAGCCGGGCGATCGCCTCGAGGTTGTTGGTGCCGCGCTCCTCGGGGGCCCAGGGCGTGGTCACCGCGATCGGCGTCCAGACGTCGGTGCCGGCCTGCAGGAAATCGAACTCCGACGGCATCACGCCGACGACGGTGTGGGGCTCCCCCGTCAGTTGCATCGACGTCCCGACGACGTCCGGATCTCCACCGAATCGTCGTTGCCAGAACCCCTCGGAGAGCAAGACGACGCGCTCCCCCCCGATGACGTTGTCCGCCGGCAGCAGGACGCGCCCGATGAGGGGCGGCGTCCGCAGGACCTGGAAGTACTCGGGCTCGACGAGCATGCCGGCGGCACGCTCGGGCTCGCCGCTCTCGACGATGTCGAACGCCCAGAACGGGTTGTACAGCCCGACCTGTTCGAAGAGCGCGGTCTCGGAACGGATGTCGACCCCGTCCGGGATCGACACGTCGCTCTCGGCGGATGTGCCCCGCTGGAAGAAGACGAGCTCGTCGCTGTCCTCGAAGGGCAGAGATTCGAGAAGCACGCCGTTCACCACGCTGAAGATCGCCGTGTTGGCCCCGATCCCGAGCGCCAACGTGACGATCGCGACGAGCGCGAACGCGGGAGCCGCGGACAGGCGTCGGATGACCCGCCGGAGTCGGGACCACATGTGTCAGCTCACTTTCGTACGGGTCAGCGGATCAGGCGATCTCCCAGCCGCTCTCTCGCAGCTCCTCGATCGCTTCCTCGGCGTGCTCCTCGTCCTCGACGATGCGGCCGTCGAAGAGGTGGATCGTGCGCTCGGAGAACTCGGCGTACCGCGGATCGTGGGTCACCATGCAGATCGTCGCGCCCTCCTCGTGCAGGTCCTTCAGGAGGTCCATGACGGCGGCCCCGTTCCGCGAGTCGAGGTTACCGGTCGGCTCGTCGGCCAGGACGATCAGCGGATCGCCGACGACGGCCCGGGCCACGGCGACGCGCTGCTGCTGTCCGCCCGAGAGCTGCGCCGGATAGTGGTTG